>CAZTVP010000575.1:0-1944 GCA_964616995.1 uncultured Comamonadaceae bacterium | reverse complement strand
ATTCGGATTCAAAACCAAGAGGTTCACATTCCAAAAATGGATATCACCTCGGATGTTATTTCCATCAAAGCAGAAGGAATTCATGGATTTAATAATAACATCGACTACTCCATAGGGTTCGATGTGGCTGATATTTCTAAAAGAGCCCAATACCTTGAGGAAGATGAAAAAGGAATGTCTAAATACATATTCATCTCCATGACTGGTAACACCGCAGAGCCGAGCTATGCCTATAATAAGGATGCGGTAAAAGAGCAGCGCAAAGAGAACCGTGCAGAGGAAAAACAAAAGATTAAGTCACTCATTAAGGAAGAATTCACGGCTAAAAATAAAATAGACCCAAAAGCCACTCCTGATAAACAACAAGTGACTAAACCACGCGTTACCATAGAGTGGAACGATAAACCCAAAGAACAAGAAAAACAAAAATCATCCTCTACCATTAGCCTATCTCCAAACGCGGGGTTGGATCCTGAAGACGATGATGATGATTTTTAAAACGAATACCTTTGCACCGCATAAAATACTCACCTCATGAATAATAAAGTCTATATAGCTATCATAGCTCTACTCGGAATCTTGAGTCTTTATCTTGGATATCAAGTCTCTCAGAAAAAAACTGAAGTAATAGAAAAAACGCAGGAAGTAGCCGATGTTTCTGCAGACAGAGAACGTGTTCAGCTTGAACTAGAGAAAATGAAGTTCAGCTATGATACGCTTCGCACAGATAATGAACTGCTTAGTGCTGAAATGCTAGCTCAACAGACTCAAATAGAAGACCTACTGAAAAAGGTAAAAAACAGAGATTATGACATCTACAAGATAAAGAAAGAGGCTGAAACGCTAAGAGGTATAATGAAAGGTTATGTGTATCAGATAGATTCTCTGAATCAGCTGAACCGTGCTCAGGCTGAGGAAATTACAGGATTAAGAACTGATTTAGGAAGAGAACGCGCTAAAAGAGATGCGCTGGCTTCTGACTATGAAGCTCTAGAAGGCAAGCTAGAAGCTGGAGCAGTACTGGCTGCAGGAGACATTTCTAGCACAGCCATAAGACTTAAAAACAGTGGAAAACAAGTAGATACAGACCGTGCTTCTAAAGCAGAGCTTATAAAAACATGCTTCAGCTTAAGAAAGAATCTGATTAGTCCTGCTGGAGATAAATACCTATATCTGAGAATTCAAGCTCCAGATGGTAGCATCTTAAACCCTGGCGGAAGCGAGGCTAGCAGAATGTTCGAAGGGGAATTGGGGGCTTACAGTATCAGAAGAGTTGTGAATTATAATAACGAGGAATTAGATGTGTGTGTGTTTTATACCATATCTAATGCGGGCTCTCTTAAGTCTGGAAATTACACCATCAGCATCTATGAACAGGAACATAAAATAGGTCAGACTTCGCTGAGCCTTAGGTAGTAAAGACAGCCTAGACATGTTGTTTTTTTGTAATTTTTATGTTAAATCTTCTAAGTCTGAAATAGAAATGTGTAACTTTCTAGCGACTTAATCGTCTTGCATTCATGAACAACTGGTGTTACATAAAGAAACTCCTTGCTACAGTTTGGCTTATCACCTCTTTCTTTTTAGGAAGTTATCAGGTGTTTAGTTCAGTAACAGACTGCTCTGAAAAAGAACCTCAGAAAAGCTCTGTTTCTTCTGAAAGCGCCTCACAGCAGCAGCTTCATGGAGAAGTAGAGGTAAGTTTTAAGATAGGCACTGATGGTAAAGCTAATATTTTAGATATCAAATCTGAAAACCCAGACTTAGTGAACTATGTTAAAACCAAGCTGAATAAAATCAAGCTTGAAAAGGATGATTTTAATATAGATGAGGTCATCACCTATAGATTCGTATTTAAGAAAGAGGCTTAATTCTAAGTCCTCCCCTCACTATTCTTAGTTCCCTTACCTTTGTGAGTCATTATTCCTAATGGCTAAAAAACCT
>CAZTVP010000574.1:0-1948 GCA_964616995.1 uncultured Comamonadaceae bacterium | reverse complement strand
GTAGATTTAGCAGGTGGATACTTTTCAGATGACGCTTCTAATCTTACCATGCATCAAGTAGAATTCGGAAGTCCAGAGTTAACTACTGTTCCAGCTAACGGTTATCTTATCCTTTGGGCAGATGGTACTCCTGAGCAGGGAGCTAATCACTTAGGGTTTTCCTTAAGTGCAGGGGGAGAAGGTGTAGCGCTCACTCAGGCTGATGGTGAAACAGTAGTTTCCGTTATTCAATTCCAAGACCAAGAAAATGATATTTCCTACGGTAGAGAATCCGATGGAGCTATCAACTGGCAGTTTTTTACTATTCCCACGCCTAATGCTACGAATCAAGAAATAACACCTGAGCCAGCAGACATTCATATTAATGAGGTTCAGGCGGAAAATATCAGCACTATCTCGGATGAGTCTGGAGTTTTTGAGCCTTGGATAGAATTTTACAATCCAGCTGATGAGCAGGTGAACTTAGCAGGGTACATCATTGATTATAATGATGGAGAAGCTGTATTCACTATTGAAAACACTGACCCGAATGCATCTGTAATTGAAAGTGATAATCATAAACTTTTCTGGTGTGATGGTCAAACAGTAGAAGGACTACTTCATACCAATTTTACATTAGCTAACGAAGGAAATATAAAACTGTATTTTATAGATGGAACCACACTTATAGATGAATACAGTTATTCTTCTCCAGGCCCAGACTTAAGTGTAGGAAGCCAAGAGGATGGAAGTGACAACTATATTTCTTTTGACATTCCTACACCAGATGTAATTAATCAACTAGAAATTGTTTTTCCAGAGACACTATTTATAAATGAGATTATGGCTTCTAATGCTGCCGACACTACAGATAACTTTGGCGAATATGAAGATTGGATAGAGATTTATAACCCTAATAGTTTTCCTGTCGACCTCTCAGGATATCACCTTACAGATAATTTAGGTGGTGGTTCATGGAGAGTTCCATCGACTCATCCAGATTCAGTGACGGTTCCCGTTCAAGGTTTTCTCATTTTCTGGGCAGATAATGATGAAGAGCAGGGAGTAAGACATACAGATTTTAGACTTACGGCTAGTGGTGAATCGGTGGTGCTGTTGAGTACAGATAACTTCACAGTAGCAGACGAAGTAGATTTCCCTGTCCAGTCTGAAGATGTAAGCTGGGGTAGAGAAGAAGATGGCTCAGATAACTGGGTTTATTTCATTCCTGCTAATACAACACCTGAGTATTCTAACCATGGTGCCGTTGGTGTTAGCGGGATAGATTTACCTGAATTAGCGGCCTATCCCAACCCAGTGAGAACCTCAGTTAGTTTTAGTCAGCCTATAAAACAGTTGAAATTGATGTCCTCCACGGGTCAAATTATCCGTGAAGAGCAGGATGTTAAAGAGTTGGATTTAAGTGATTTGGAGTCTGGTTTATATTGGCTTATTACTCCTAATAACCGTCCTTTCCGATTAGTTAAAGAGTAGGATATTTCTTTCTGGCGGTGCAATAGAGTGTTTTCTCTTGATTCACATCCGCTTATAGATAAAAAATGAGTACTTTTGCGCTCCCTTAAAATGAGGGATCCTGAGCGGTACAGGCATTTTTTATATTTCTCTGAGACTATCCGCAGTTTCAGATACAAAATTTTTAAGCCACATGGCTGAAGAAAACAAAGAAGTAGAAAACCAGGAAAACAACACTCCTGAAACTACGAATTCAACTCCTGAGACTCAGGAAACTCAACAAACAGAAGAAGTAAAAGCTGAAGAAACTCCTGCTACGGAAGCAGAAGCTCCAGCTGAAGAGGCTACAGCAGCAGCTGAGGAAGCAGTAGAAACTGCTACTGAAGAAGTAGCTCCTGTAAAAGCTAAAATGGAAGCTGATGACACTACCACTAAAATGACAGGTGAAGGTGATACAGCTGTATTTGAGTTCAACAAGCCTACTGATTCATTTGAT
>CAZTVP010000573.1:0-1959 GCA_964616995.1 uncultured Comamonadaceae bacterium | reverse complement strand
GTGCTTATGAAATTTTAACCAATAAAATAGAAAAAGCACAGAGCAAGGAGAATCAGGATAAACTGAAGAAAGAAGAAAAAGCAGCTAAGAAAGTTAGTACTAAAAAAGAACCTAGTACCATAGAAAAACTCTCTAAAAATACTATGGTTAGGCAGCTGGGAAGAACTGTCTTGAGAGAAGTGACCAGAGGATTATTAGGAATTTTAGGAGTAAAAAAATGAGAACTATAACGTTAAGTATATTTCTACTTTCACTGTTAATGGCATGTGGAGCCAGCGTAGAAAAAAAACAGGATAAACATGCAGGAGTAGTATCTGACCCTGTAAGTAAGAAACAGGCAGACCCTGAAAAAGAACTAGTCATGGGTGATTTATTAGTAGCATTCTGGAATGTGGAAAATCTCTTTGATTACGAAGATGATGACAAGACTCGAGATAATGATTTCCTGCCAGATGGCAAGTATGAATGGGATAAATCTAAATACTACCAAAAGCTAGATAGAATAGCTGAGGTAATCAGTGACTTAGATGAAGTGCTTCCTCATATGGTAGGATTAGTAGAAGTAGAAAATCTTAGGGTACTTGAAGACCTGGTTCTGCATGATGATTTAGTAAAAGCAGGTTACAAAATTATTCATAAAGATAGCAAAGACCAGCGAGGAATAGATGTGGCTCTTCTTTATAATGCTGATTATTTGAGCCTATTAGAATTTGAATTTTTAGACATAGACACACATTCAAAAAATGCTCTTTTTAGCAGAGATATTCTTTATTCTAGTTTTAAGCAGGCAGATGGGAGTGTGGTTCATTCATTTGTGAATCACTGGCCAAGTAGGAGAGACGGATGGAAGGAGACAGAACCTAAAAGAATTTCTGCTGCACAAACCTTAAAAAACAAACTCGATGAAATAACTATGAAGAATCCAGATGCTCAGATAATCATTAGTGGAGATTTTAATGATTATCCAGACAATAGGTCTCTGTATGATGTAGTAGGAGCTAAGAGCGTGAAGGATAAGTCTGCAGATTTAGTGAATCTAGCGTATGAGTTAGATAAGAATGACAAAGGAACTATCACCTACAAGGGAGACTGGGGCATGTTTGATATGTTTATAGTGAGCAGGAGTCTTCTAGACAAAGAAAATTGGGATGTGGATAGAAGCAAGATGAATATTTTTAAAGAAGACTATCTTCTGTATTACGATAATACCTATGAACAGAAGCAGCCTAGTAAATTTCAAGGAAGGAGATTCTATGGAGGTTACTCAGACCACCTGGCAGTTTTCCTAAAACTGAAAAAAAAATAACTACTTCTGTAACCTTACAAAAAGACTAGCGTAACATCATTTGAAAACAATTTATTATCTAGTCTTACACGAAGTTAGGTTTGTGATGAAAGACTTACTGAATCCCTCGAGTCAAACGTGATTTGAGGGATTTTTTTATGCCTGAAAAGTAGGTTTTCCGGATAATATCATCACTAATCTAACTTCTGCTTTCCGTCTTATGAAAGAAATAAAGCGCATCTTTTTGTGGATAAACACTGAGTGTTTTTGGAGGAGAATACCTTATTATTGCAAGTAAGTGTACTAACTACACGTTATGAGTAAATTCGGAATAATCATAGATACTGCTGTACCAGTGAGAGCTGAACCATCAGACAGAGCAGAGATGGTGAATCAGCTGATTTTTGGAGAGCAGTATCATGTGATCGAATCCAATGAAAAATGGCTTAAAATCCGGTCCGAGCATGATGGGTACAAAGGTTGGATAGACAGGAAACAGCACACAGGGGTAGATTCGTTAGAGGAGGAAAAGTGTTTTGCACCGCGGAGTTTAGAACTCACTCATCATACAAGAGGACATGTTAGAATTACTCCAGGTTCTCCTATTCCAAATGATTCAAGACTTAAAGCATTAGAATTTTCATCAGTAGAAATCACTCAGGAGGAGTTGGATT
>CAZTVP010000572.1:0-1959 GCA_964616995.1 uncultured Comamonadaceae bacterium | reverse complement strand
AGATTAATCATACTTTTTGCGCTATCACTTGGTAGCAGCATAGCTCAGCTATGGCGTCTTTCAGAGCGATGGAATGGACTGGAAGAACAAGTATCCAACTCCTTAAAAAATCTTTACAAGCAGATTCAGCTTCACCCAGAGCTAGAGGAAGTTCCAGAGTGGTTAGGAGCTGGAGTAATAGAAAGCGCTCGTCACTTTCAGGATTATGGAGTGGCGTTTTATGAGCTGAAGTGCATGGTGTATTTCTTGACCATAGCTGCGGTAGTGCTCATGTTTCTATGGAAACGTCCTGGGTTTTATCTTTATTTAGCTGCGCAATGTCTTACTACGGCAGTCGTTCTTTACGGTCTCGGTATTAATGCCGTCTCCATCATAGCAGCTAGCCTTACTGGATTAATAGCACTGCTATTTATTTGGTTGTATAAAAGGTGGTTTTTGGATGAGTTATCCAATTAGGATTTGAGTTCTAATCCTCCTCTCCGAGCAGTACATATTGAAGAATGTTAGCTCCCATTTGCAACGCTTTAGTTCTAGTAGCTTCAGAATCTTTATGCACTTCGAAATCCTCCCAGCCATCTCCTAAATCACATTCATAAGAGTAAAAGCACACTAGTCTGCCTTCACAAATAAGCCCGAAACCCTGAGGTGCTTTTTGGTCATGCTCATGTACTTTAGGCAGTCCTGAAGGAAAGTCATACTTCTGATGGTAAATAGGATGCCCAAATGGTAGTTCAATGAACTCAAGTTCTGGGAACACCTTTTTCATTTGCACCCGAACGAAAGGATCCATTCCATAGTTGTCATCTATATGAAGAAATCCTCCAGCTTCTAAATACCTCCGCATGTTTTCTGCCTCTGAACTGGAAAAAACCACATTGCCATGACCTGTCATGTGAACAAAAGGATAATTGAATAAATCTGGACTTCCGACTTCTACATAAGGAACCTCTTTTTCTATGGAAGTCTTCAAGTTCTCATTAGCAAAAGTTACCAAGTTAGGAACAGAAGTAGGATTAGAATACCAGTCTCCTCCACCATTATATTTCAGAACTGCTACTTGATAAGTGAATGGTCTTAAAGAGGTAAGCAATACTAGAGATAATACAGCTGCAGAAAAAAACAGGAAAGAAGATAACTTCATGAACACAATTATTTATCAGTCCTCAAAATTAAAAGAAAGCCATTCAAGAGAAGTGTTAATTCGTTTGAATAATTTGCATGACAACAGCATCAAGTTGGGATTAGACGTTCGCTAGTTGCATGATATTGCATATTCATGATTCACTATGTGAAACTTTCGAATTTGAAATTCTTGCCTGTTTTTAAACGTTTGAAATGCACTTTTTCAGGTTTGTGAGTATGTGTTGAGGGATGGACAATCTTGGAATAAGGACATTTTCTCCAGCTAACTATTTTTCATTTCTTATAACCTTCTGATAAAGTGACCCGTATAATACGATGATAAAAAATGTAGACTTGGTTCATGAAAATGAATACAAGTCGCTTAAAATGACATATTCTAGTCCATTACTATCAGCATTTGAGTTTTTTGAGAAATCAAAGGACTGCGGAATTTCATTCGCGTATAGAGGCCCATTTATGGATGACCTCACGGCTAGAATTATAGACCTTTCTGAAAATACCATAGCAGATAATCAAGGTCTCCCAAAAGTCAGTAGAAAAATTTCCTTCCTACTGGTCGAGTGTTTCCAGAATATAGTGCGCCATGGGGAAGAAACTCCACAAGAATTAGCTGCTACACTTAATGATGGATTATTTAGTTTTAAAAACATAGGAGAAGCTTATGTAATTAACTCCATAAATCTAGTAGACAATTCACAAGTAGAAGAGCTAATTCAGCAGGTAGAATTCATCAATAGTTTGAACTCAGATGAGTTAAAACAAGTTTACAGAATTGCACTTAAAGAGAATGAACTCAGTGGAAAAGGAGGAGCTGGA
>CAZTVP010000571.1:0-1968 GCA_964616995.1 uncultured Comamonadaceae bacterium | reverse complement strand
ATGGTAGTCCCATTTAAGACCATCCTTCTTAATGGCAGCTTTCCAAGCATCAGCATTCTTGTCTAAAGAAACACTAAGTACTTCGAATCCATCTGCAGTATGGAATTTAGCTTTCTGATACTTATCGTATGCTCTAATCACGTTCGGATTTTCTCTTCTACAAGGCCCGCACCAGCTTGCCCAGAAATCTATAAGAACGATTTTTCCTCTTAAGTCTGATAATTTAATTAATTCATTATCTGGACTTTTAAGGGTTATCTCAGGAGCTTCATCACCTACTGAGGTTCCTATTTTTACTTCGTCCGAAGATTTAAAGCTAAATGCCAGTATGGCTATGAATAGAAAGGGTATAATTCTTTGAATTTTCATCTGTTGTGTTATTTCGACTTTAAAATTACTGGTTTACTCACGCTTTAGCAAACGCCATTCCAAAATAAGTGTGAAACCAAATCACCAAATTAGTCCACTCTTTCAATCTTAGCTCCAAGCGCTCTAAGTCTAGTGTCTATGTATTGGTATCCACGGTCTATCTGATTGATGTTATGAATGGTGCTCTTACCTTCTGCAGAAAGCGCAGCTATAAGTAGAGAAACTCCAGCTCTAATATCTGGACTAGTCATGGTTACACCTTTAAGAGGAGCTCTTTTATCTAATCCTATTACTGTAGCTCTATGCGGGTCACACAGAATAATCTTAGCACCCATATCTATCAGTTTATCTACGAAGAATAAACGACTCTCGAACATCTTCTGGTGTATGAGAACTGAACCTCTAGCTTGAGTGGAAGTGACAAGTACTATACTTAATAAATCAGGAGTAAACCCTGGCCATGGAGCATCTGAAATGGTCATGATAGAACCATCTATGTATGATTCTATCTCATAGTTCTTTTGAGCTGGAATGTAAATGTCATCTCCTCTTCTTTCCAGCTGAATTCCCATTCTACTGAATACCGTAGGTATGATTCCTAGCTTATCGTATGAAACGTCTTTGATAGTAATTTCAGAACTAGTCATAGCAGCCATTCCTATGAAACTTCCTATCTCTATCATATCTGGTAAAACTCTATGTTCAGTTCCACCGAGTTCTTTAACACCTGTGATTTTCAAAAGGTTTGAGCCTACACCTTCTATTTGACCGCCCATTCGGTTAATCATCTCACAGAGCTGCTGCAGGTATGGTTCACAAGCAGCGTTATAAATAGTAGTAACACCTTCAGCCATAGATGCAGCCATTACTATGTTAGCAGTACCAGTAACTGAAGCCTCATCTAGGAGCATGTAAGTCCCCTTCAGTGGATTTCCTGTAACTCTATAAAACTGGTTGATAGAATCATATTCGAATTTGGCACCTAGGTTTTGGAAACCTATAAAGTGAGTGTCAAGCCTTCTTCTTCCTATTTTATCTCCACCAGGCTTAGGAATATACCCTTTACCAAAACGTGCCAGTAGCGGCCCTACTATCATTATACTTCCTCTCAGAGAAGCTCCTTTTTTCTTGAACTCTTCAGTTTCTAAGTATTCTAGGTTTACATTTTCTGCTTTGAAAGAGTAATCGCTGTCATTCAGCTTTTGAACTTCTACCCCTAGTGAACCTAATAAGTCTATGAGCTTATTTACATCTACGATGTTAGGTACATTTCTTATGATTACTTCCTCAGGTGTAAGTAGAACAGCACAGAATATTTGCAACGCTTCATTCTTAGCTCCCTGCGGTGTTACTTCTCCTTTTAGTTGATTTCCTCCTTCTACTATAAATGATGACATGGTCTGTATTTAAGTTTGGGTTTAAAGTTGGTTCAAAAAAAAACTCAGAGAAAATCCTCTGAGTTTTTTATTGACATCTGAAAATGGAAATGTCTATTTCTTTCTGTGGTGTCTCTTATGGTTAGACTTTTTCTTCTTGTGGTTATTCTTATTCGAGTGATTGTCTGAAGAAACATGAACCAGCTGAACATCTTCAGCTAAC
>CAZTVP010000570.1:0-1976 GCA_964616995.1 uncultured Comamonadaceae bacterium | reverse complement strand
AGCGCTAGTCTTTTTTAAGTAATTTATTCTGTTCTTCCAGAAGAGATTCAATATATGACTTGGGTAGATTCTTTTGGCTAAAGGCGATTTGAGCTACGAGGAGCAGACATCCAAATACAGTTACCTGTTTAAAACAGAGGCATTCAAATGAAAATATTTTCTTTGGATTCGACAAAATTAGTCTGTTTCAAAAAAACCTTTGGCTAAAAACACTTTTGATCAACACTAAAGTTAGAGTCTTTTTTTCTTTAAGTCCTGAAGAATTGAAAAGTGTTTTGAACAATAAATCAAAAAACTAGATTATATGTAGAAATAGACTTAAAGTATCAAGTTTTCCCATCGACCAATCATTTTATATGGCTGAAATCTCGCAAATAACTCTTCTGAATACCAATCTAATTCTCTAGTCATTTTAATGGCTTGTTTGTGCTCTTTGCTAGAGTATGCAAACTTCCTAATTCCTTCCATGGATTCCCATATGCTAAATGTAGCCATCTGCTTTATTGGAACTTCACCTATTCCTTTAGTGTAAAGAAGACCATTTGCGTTTAAAATTGGTTTCTGAGAAGTGGGAACGTATTTCCAGAATTTGAGGAGCTTACTATTCTTAATAGTGGCACGTGTAATTACAGCGGTTCTTTCATCGGAAGAATCTAAGGAGGAACTTACTTCAAAGGGTGTGATTCCACTCCATTTTCCATGTACTTTTCTGGTCTTCATGAATATGGTGGCACAATCTTCAGTTTTATCTTGGTATTTGGTTATGAGAGGAGAATTATCTAACCATTGCACCGCAGAGAATTCATCTTTCCAGACTTGTAGTAAGCAATACATTCCCCAGTCTGGTAGTGGATTAAATCCTAATCCCTTACCGCTTCCCATGAGCTTGTAAAAAGTTAGGCCTTCTATTTTCTGAAGGTGTTTGTGGGCAAATTGCATCATACCAAACGCCCAAACTTTCGAACTAAATGAAGAGTATCGGCATAGAGTGAGCGTGGTGACTTGGTTAGACATCTAATTAAACTTTTAATGCGCTAGCTGCTTTTTATCTGTCTGTATTGTCTCAGTTATCCCATCCCAGAGTTTAATCCTAGCTTTTAAGGCTTGTTGACTTATTTCATTCACATCTTCCCATTTTTTAGAATCACTTCCACATAATTCTTCTATCATTTTTAGCGATAAAGGCCCGTGTTCATCTCCATCTAATTCTATGTGTCTATCTAGATAATAACTGAATTTTGGATATTTAGATTTATTCGGGTCAGCTTTTTCTAGAATTTCTATGAACATGTCTGGTATTATGTCCTCTCTTCCAAACGTAAATGCAGCCGCTATTTTATGTACTTCAGCTGTTTCTATAATTTGAAAGGTAAAGGATGTGAAATCTGATATATTCTTAGAAATATTACAGTCTTTTAGTGCTTGTTTGACTGTTCTATTAGCTCTTATTCCAGAAATGAACTCTTTGACACTTGTAGTGTCTGCCCCCAACTCTTCCATGGCATCTAAGTACATTTCAAAATGACTCTTAGGCTCCCCAAATTCATTCACATCACTTTCTTCACCATGGACTATTTCATTAATAAAACGCGCTGTTGCTGGATTTGAAACTGGAAGCCATGGGATCTGTACACAAGTGAGCGAGCGCTGAAGTGCTTTTAGTAATGACATAAAATCCCAAACTGCATAAACATGCCCCTCAGTAAAAAGTTTTACATCATCCATTGATTTCAAATGCTCATAAATCTCATGATGTTTAAGACTAGTCCTTAAAGGTTCTAGACGTGATGTTAACTCTTCAGAATGTTTTACCATGCTTACAAAATTACTGCTATACGCACTGTGAATTATGATAAGGTGTTCAAGAAATCCTCACCATTTTGGATGTGTTTAATTCTTTTTCCTTCATCCATCTTATCAAATGTTCTCACCAACATTCCGAGACGTGGATTCTTCAAGAAAAAGTCTCTATGAAC
>CAZTVP010000569.1:0-1990 GCA_964616995.1 uncultured Comamonadaceae bacterium | reverse complement strand
TCCACATACTAGCATAAACCTGCTTAATAGACTTAGAGATATGACCTTCATCTAAATGCTGTGTTTTAGAAGTATAAAGTCCCGCACCACTAAACCCAGGTAAATCTTCATTGTTAGTACTAGACCTACATCTTACAGCTGTTCCTACGGGGAAATCATCATGCATCTGCTGTAAATCATCCATTATCCACTGAGGCATAGGAGCATTTCTAATGTCTTCTCTAAACGCCCTTAGTCGTTCTATTCTGAAGTTAATATCTGTTTGAAAGGTTGGATTGTCTATCATCACTTGAGCTTCTTCGTAGAAGTTATTGTACAACATAAACTCATCATAGTAATAGAACGGAATCCCGAATCCATTAGGGATAGTTCCATCTGGAAATTCGAAATCTCTCATAGTAGCCACATTAGAACACTTAGCACCAAAAGCTGTGGACATATCAAACTCTATCTCATCTAGCGGAGTGATTTCAGTAATACTCAAATCCCTTACTGGAAACTGAGGTTCGGTAGGTCTTAATTCTTCAAACCAGTCATTCACTTCAGTTAATGTAGCTTCACGAATCTGAAAGGTCTCATTCTCTACCTTATAATAAATGTATCCATTAAGTAAACTGGCTATGGAATCTATAGATAGAGGTTCAGCTATATATGCGTTGGGTACATTATCCTGAATAGCTCGAAGGTTCACATGAGAAAGCGGAGTTTGGATAACAGAAGTAATGATTCCACCTACTCTAGGTAAAGAGTTTGGAAGGGCATCATAAAGTACAATATCTCTACTTCCAGGCGTTTCATTTAAGTCAGTCATGTGCTTAAAGAAACCGTAACCTTCAGCTTCATGAAATGGGATATAATTAATTTCAGCAAATACTTCTGACTCCAAAGCTACTTCTACTCTAGTATCTACAAAATCATCTGCATAATTATTTAAGTGATCATTTTCATCAGATTGTCCTATGAAGTGGTTCATGTTGTTTTGGAGGAATGGCATACTTGCCACCAGTAATTCATAAGTCCTTTGCGAAGCCTCAAAATCATAAGCATTTCCAAATGAAAAGTTGAACGAGTAAGTTCCTATTACTCCACCCGGTTGAATAATATTAGGGTTAAAAACAATCTCTCCAGAACCATCATCTCCTCCTACACTAGCTCCTATAGAGCCCCAGAAACCAGCGTGAATGGTGTGAGTGTTACTATTGATAAAATACACCTGAGGGTTAGGAGTGTCACGGTTTAATATCCCGAATTTTACATAGAGTTGATCATCTAGGAAAGGAGCCCAACCTACATTATTTACCGTGGCTAATTCTAAGAATGTCTCGTGGTTAGGTATAGATGTGGCACCATCTATAAAGTTCACTGCTGGAGCAAAGTTGATAGGTGAATCAGTAGGCATGTTATTGAACTCAGTTACATCGTCTATTCCATCTCCATCATAATCATCTGGAGAAGAAATGTCGTGTTCTGTAATGGTATATTCTGACTCTGGATATGCACCACCTTGGTCAGAGATAAGCATGGTCCCATTCACTCCCATAGCCATGGTTATGGCCCATTCATAATTCGGTGCATGTTGAGCATGCAGCATATAATACTTATCAGACTGTGCTTGAATAGTTAGTTGAGCTTGTCCTGTTACACTAACAGAGTAGTTAGTTATAGGAACTTCTTGTTGTGCGGTGCAATGGTGAAATCCTCCCACCAAAAGACATACGAATAGGATTAACTGCTTCATCATGGTTTTAAGGTCTTTTTTCTTTTCAGAATCTAAATGATTCTGTGAACTTAGTAAATACAAGGGAAAATCCTGAAAAGTTGCTTTTAAACGGAGTGAAATATTTTAAAAATTAACTACTGGAGAGAATTATATCATAATTAACCTTCATTCCTTTAGAGTATAGCAAAAGCAGATCAGTTTTTAGAGTTTTTTAGAGAGGATTCTGAATCTGTGTTGAGTCAAAGTGTATGTTTTACAGTGTTTTAGTAA
>CAZTVP010000568.1:0-1991 GCA_964616995.1 uncultured Comamonadaceae bacterium | reverse complement strand
AAACTACTTTCAAATACTAGGATTAGATCCTAAGGCTAGCTTCAAAGAAATAAAAACTGCTTTTCGTAAGCTGTCCTTTGAATATCATCCTGATATCAATAAATCTTCTGATGCTTATGAGCGGTTCACCGAAATCAATGAAGCTTATCGCGTACTGAAAGACCCTGTGAGAAGAGCGAGATATGATGCACTTATTAAGGGTAAAGCAAGTCAGCGTAGTCAAGAAAGATGGAAAAGGAAAACTAAGAAATCAGCAGAGAAAGGAAGAAACAAAGCAAAGAAACGTGCCAGTTCTCCGCCAAAAGATAGCTCCTTTAATTGGGGTTGGGCTGAAGCTTTTTTAGAGCTATTCTTAGAGATTATATTCAGAGGTATTTCAAGTTTTTTCTAGAACTAAACCCCTCAAATCTTCTCAAAAGAAGTAACAATTCCCTTAATCAGCGCAGAGCTAAATCCATTATGTTCCATTTCATTTAAACCTGCTATAGTGCATCCTCTTGGAGTGGTTACTTTATCTATTTCAGCCTCAGGATGGGTGTCATTTTGAATAAGAAGTTCGGAGGCTCCTTTAACCGTTTGGGTTACTATCTCAGAAGCCACTTGAGCACTGAATCCTATTTCTATTCCTCCCTGAATCATTCCTCTGATAAATCTTAGTACGTAGGCTATTCCACATGCTCCTAGAACCGTAGCAGCTTCCATAAGGTTTTCTTCTATGATGATAGATTTTCCTATAGAATTAAATATAGAAACCACTTCATCATCCTCAGAAATCGACTGATTAGCACAAATACAAGTCAAAGATTCTTTCACATCAGCTCCAGTGTTAGGCATGGCACGGTATATTTTCTTATCCTCACCTATTACTTGTGCTATCTGATCTATGGTGATTCCTGTAGCCAGAGAAACTATGGTTTTGTCTGGAGTCATATCTTGTTTTAACTCTTGTAGCACATCCAGAATTTTATATGGTTTAAGCCCAAAGAGCAAAACATCAGCTTCTCTCACCGCTGAAGCATTATCACAAGTGGTGGTGACTCCTCTGGTTTTATATCCAGTTAACGATTCTACATTTCTACGTGTAGCTATAAGAGAATCATTAGGAAACACCTCACTTTCAAGTAGTCCATTTAAAATGGAAGCACCCAGATTTCCGCAGCCGATGATGGCTATTTTTTTAGAAGACTGTGTCATGATTAGTTCATTTATTGCAACGCTACTTCGTCACTGAAGCTTATGTTAACGTAATTATGCCTAACAATGATACAGGAAATCAAGAAATAACCTCTCAGCCAATTGGTCTTATGCTCCTAGCTCAGTTTTTTCCAAGTTCCATAAGAAACACCTAGAAATAACAAGGCCATTAAAGCACCAGCAAATTCTCCGTCATTAACGCTAATATGTGCGCCAAAAGCCAGTAGAGCATTAAAGAAAAAACCTGCATAAGCCCATTCTTTTAGCGCATTGGATTTACTAAACCAAAGTGCCAATAGACCGAGTATTTTGGCTGCAGCCAGTGGATAAACCAACCAATCTGGAAATCCTAAGTTCAGAAAGGTCAGTGCTATTTCTTCATAATTGAAAATATACATACCAGCAGACACAAGCATGAGCGCAGTAAAAAGTCCTTTGCTAATGAGGTGAGTGAGTTTTGATTTTTTCATTTGAGTTGAGTTTTATAATTCACTAAAGTCTGATAAAATATTTAGAACTAAATAAATCTAGATTAAGATTCAACTTAACCTCAAAACATCTGAATAAACTCCGCGAGCTGTAACCGCAGCGCCCGCACCTGCCCCCTTAATCACCATTGGTTGGTCTCCATATGTCTCAGTGAATATCTCGAAAATGGCATCTGCGTTTTTTATGCTTCCAAGTGCAGATTCCTTTGGGAATTGCTCCAATGAAACCTTTAATGAAGACTTTTCCATCTCGAGTTCTCCTACGTAACGGAACACGTGATTTGCCTTTAATTCAGTCTTTCTGTTTTG
>CAZTVP010000567.1:0-2003 GCA_964616995.1 uncultured Comamonadaceae bacterium | reverse complement strand
GTAGAATGCTTCCTGGTTCATAATTATCACTTCCTTCAAAACTATATTGCGGAACACCGTTCACACATTCGAAGGAAATATCTTCTATCTCCGCTTGAACTTGAGGAAAAGCTTCATAAGTAGTGCTAGTAGTATCAGCACATGGCCAGGTAGGATTGGCTATTAGTGTCACTTCATATTCACCCTCTTCACTGTAAGCATAAAAAGGTGAAATCATAGAGGATGTATCCTGAGTAGAATTAGGATCTCCGAAATCCCAAAAGAAAGAACTAGCGTTAAATGATTCATTATCAAACTGAAAGGAGAGGCCGTCACAGAATTGTGTTTGGTTGGGAATGGCTGCTATAATGGTAGGATCACAACTCGTTACTTGATACTGAAAGTCTCTCATGGTGGAGTTAATTAGCTGCCCATTTCTATATTCATTTACACATATTCCTACCGCAAATCTTCCTAACTGGGTAGGAGTACCAGTAATTTGACCTGTTTCTAAATCAATTTGAAATTCTGGATCTGAAGTAATTTGAACTTGTTCGGAAAATCCTCCTCCCCAGTTCACGGGTACAAATGGAGGAGCAGATGGTGGATTAGGAGCAGGAGCGTTTGGCGTTCCACCAAAGAATGGCGAGCACAGCTCATAAGTCAATAAATCTCCATCAGGATCAGTAGCAGAATGATCGAAAAAGAATTCTCCTCCCAAGCACATGGCTACAGGTGGGAAATTATTGAACACTGCTGAGCTATTGATTCCCTCTGCATTGGTCTCTATACCTGGTATGTGAGCATGCATAGTCATTCCTGTATCATCCGGATTAATGAGGTTAATTATACCGTCATTCCTGCAGCATCTCTGATACACTAGGTCATAACCACCCTCTGTAGGAGGTGCGTTCGTTACTGTGGTATATACAGCCTGTTGAATACATAAGTCTGGAGGTGGAATAAAGCAAGGGTTTTCTAAAGTCACCGGTACTGTGGTGACTTCTGCTTGGGTTAAAGATAAATTCAGGGTATTTAAAAGAAAACCATTATTATAAATTCCTACTGCCGCAAAATCGTCAAAGCCTGTGCCTAGAGTGTTTTCTGGGCCGCAGTCTCTGTAAACGATAAGAGTGATTTCATAACTATTACCTCCTAGATTAGTGTAAAAAATTTCTCCGCCAACTATATGAGTGGCAGTACTTTTAGAAACGCTTAAAAGACTCAATATCCCAATACAGAGTAACCTTACTATTCCGGAACTGATATTTAGGTTAGCTCTTGTCTGCATTTAAATGTCCTTTCAAATATAGAGGGTATATATCACCAATTTACATCAAAGAGACAGGTAAATAATGCCTAAAGTTGCATTTCTGAGCTTTAGTCTCTCAATACATCAGATTAATTAATAACACCACTCCCAATAAGCTCCTGTTCTAAATACCAAGCTGCAAATTGTCCTTTAGCTATGCTTTTTTCTGGTTGTTCAAATAAGATGTAGAGTGCATCTTGTTTTTGTATAAGCTTAGCTTTTCTAAGTGGTTGTCTATATCTAATACGAACTAAGAATTCTCTATGCGAGTTTTCATCTAGCGCCAAGTCTGTCCTAACCCAGTTGGCATCTTCATTCAAAATCTTTAATCCTGCTCGATACAATCCTCTATGGTTTTCTCCTTGACCTGTGTATATTTCATTGGTGACCGTATCCGTACCTAACACGAAGAGAGGCTCTTTTTTTCCTCCTATATTCAGCCCTTTTCGTTGACCTATGGTGAAGTAATGTGCACCATAGTGTTCGCCTATAGATTTATTTTGCACCGCAGAAAAGTCAAGTTCTCGGGTAACCTTCTCCAAAAGATCCACGGATGAACCTGAATCTAATTCGAATTTACTCTTAACCTCAGGGAGAATCTCTTGAGAGATTTCTTTAACTAAGCCCTTTTTAGGTTCTAACTCCTGCTGGAGAAAAGTAGGGAGCTTTACTTTACCTATAAAGCATAGTCCCTGTGAATCTCTTTTGTCTG
>CAZTVP010000566.1:0-2011 GCA_964616995.1 uncultured Comamonadaceae bacterium | reverse complement strand
GAACTATAGGCATGATTACAGCTTACTCCTATTTTGTGTTCAAAGACAAAATACTCACCAGCATATTGGCCGGAATACTAGTCATCTTATATGGCTTCATTTATATCATTCTTCAGCTCCAAAGCTATTCTCTGCTCATAGGAAGCATCGGTTTGTTCTTAATTCTAGGAGCTGTTATGTACATGAGTAGAAATATAGATTGGTATAATATCGGGAAGGAGGAGTGATGGTTCAACACTTCGACTACGTTACACTTCGCTCAGTGCAAGTGTGCTGATTTTTCAATGTGCTAATGTGGCAATATGCTGATGTGCTAATCAATCCTCACAGAGTTTCGGTTGACAAGGTGTGGTGATTGACCTTCGCCTTGTTCAGGTTGTGACGAAGTGCTTTGCTTTGCGAGAGGTTGATGTTTTCTAAAAAGCCTTAGCTTCGTTTTATGTCTTTCTACCAAAAAATAGCAGAGATAGGGCCGAAATATATAAGCAGGGCTAAACTTTATAAGTATGGATTTAACTTCTCTCCTATGTACCGCAGAACTACTGCTAAAATCATAGATGTTTCGGAAGACCTTACTTACGTACAAATCAGGCTTCCTATCAGTTGGAAAAACCGCAATTATATGAACACGGTTTTTGGTGGGAGTATGTTTTCTGCGGTTGACCCTATTCCTATGGTGCAGTTGGTAAATATTCTTCCTAATGAATACATCGTTTGGGACAAGTCTGCTTCTATTCGTTTTAAAAAACCTGCTCGAGAAAATCTCTATGCAGAATTTCGTTTTTCAAAAGATGAAATAGATGACATCAAGAAACGAGTAGCTGAAGAAAACGAAATAGAAATCAAGAAAACTACGCTGCTTACCTCAAAAGATAGAAAAACCACTTTCTGCGAAATAGACAAAGTGATTTACATAGCCGATAAGGCGTTTTATAAGGGGAAGAAGAGGAAATGACTTGTTGCAATAACAATTCTTCCAACTCAAGACCCTAGCTGCCGTCAAAAACAATTAACTCATTGTAAAAGCTCTTGCTTTAATCTACGCACATCTGCGTATGTGCTTCGCGTATCCCTCACTCTAATTTTGCTAAAAAAGCGAAAGATGAGATATGTACTGCTATTGCTCGGAGTTACTCTTGCCGTGAGCTGCCAGAAAATACCCGAGAGAAGGATAATAGAGCTGGAATTAGAAAGTGTTGACCAAATCCCCAACCCTAGCGCCACAAACATTGAAGTGACCTACGGTAATTTCTCGGACTTGACCTTTTCTTTTAACTCTGATTCTCCGTTGACCATGATAAACATTATGTATGGTGGAGGATTAGATGGCGGTACGTTTATGCCCAAACCATCAGAACTTATAGAAGTGCCAGAAATAGGCGATTCTGAAGGTGAATTCACCATTCGAGTTACTCCCATGAATCACTTTGAAGCACCGGTCGGGAACAGTGTCTTCGATAGCAAGTCTCTTACAATAGAAATGCTGAATGAAAACGGCATAGTCAAGGTTGTTGAACTCTTTTTTCTCATCGTATGAAACATATTCTAATCATTTTTACCTGCGCAATAGCCTTTTCATCCAACAGTCAAATCCAAGACTGGTATGGAGTAGACCTTAGTAGATTCGGATACAAGCGCACCACACTTACTTTCGAAAATAGAGTACTGGACATCCCGAATAATAGTCCGCTCTCCACAGATAATTTTGGAACTACTCAAGCTACTGGAGCAAGCTTTGAGCTCAGTGCAGATGTATATAAAAAGCACTTCTACTTTAACATAGATGGAAGTTCTATTCTAGATATAGGAGCTACACTATTCCAGTTTGATAGCTCTAAACAGCGGTGGTGGAATAATGATGAATACCAAGTCATAAGGTCTGATATCATTCCTATGAGATTAGCATTCGGTTCTAACATAGGAAGGTATGTAAATGTTTATGCCGGTGGTCAGTGGGCGCTGACTTCTTATGGGCTAACGTATGAAGAAAATAATCCCGGATTTGAAAACA
>CAZTVP010000565.1:0-2024 GCA_964616995.1 uncultured Comamonadaceae bacterium | reverse complement strand
CTTTCTCTGATGTAGAATTGCCAGCAGGTGAGACCGCTACGCTTACATGGACACTAACTAATGGACTTTGTTCTGACTCAGATGAAATGACCATAACTAATTATCTTCCTGCTAATCAGGCGGTTTGTCCAGATGATTTTTCTTTTTGTAATGGAACTCTATTCACTCTAAACGGTAATGCCCCTGCATTAGGAACTGGAAGTTGGCAAGTGATATCAGGCCCTGGTAATACAATTGGAAATGGTGTTTCTATTTCAGCTACTACCGCAGATGGTTCTAGCAGCACTTATCAGTATACCATTACAAATGGATCGTGTTCTACTCAAGATGTCATTACCGTAACTAATGATGCTTCACCTGGAAGCGCTGATGCTGGTCCAGATATGGAATTCTGCGGAGAAATAGTGGAACTAGCTGGAAACGATCCATCAGTGGGAACAGGAGAGTGGACTACTAACGTAGCCAATGTAATATTCTCAGATATAAATGATCCCAACTCAGAAGTTACAGGGTTAAATGTAGGTCAAGTGGCAGTACTAATCTGGACACTGTACAATGGAACCTGCACTTCCAATTCTAATTCAGTTATTATAGAAAGAAACACAGGCGGCTGTACAGACAATACAGCACTGAATTATAATCCATTTTCTATCTGTGATGATGGCAGTTGTGAATATGCAGATCCAGGATTCGGATGTACAGATGAAGAAGCCTGTAACTATAATAGTGAAGCCATTACTAATGATGGTTCATGTACCTATGACTACGGCTGCTTAGATGAAACTGCACTTAATTTTAATGGCCTAGCCACCTGTGATGATGGAAGCTGTATCTATGCCGGATGCATGGAGGAAGAAGACTTAAATTATAATCCTCAGGCGTCATTTGATGATGGAAGCTGTGAGTTTTACCTGAACGGTTGTCCAGGAGATTTCACAGGAGATGGAAGTGTGAACGTGGCGGATTTAGGAGGATTCCTAGGAGCTTTCGGTGAAACATGTGAGTAGCACTTTAGCCGATTAGCTATATTAGACTAACTCCGTTCTGATAAGCTAGAACGGAGTTTTTTATACCTCTTGAAAATTAGAAATTCGTAGTTTACAATTGGTATCTTTCCCTTCTGGATTCTACATCAAACTCTGCTTTTAGCTTCTTTTTGAAAGAGTTAATCAGTTTATATCCAAAGGAATCTCCCGTCATAGAATCAGCTGGGTTTTCTATCTAACTTTATCTTGTTTTACGTTGATAACCAGGTTTTTACTTTATTCATTCGTATTTCTTTTCTTATCACAAGGACTAGCATATTTTAATTTAGTCGGTATCAGTCCTCATGAGATTACCACTTGGTGAAGTTACTGAGTTATAACTAAGAGGTGGTCTGTCCAGAGAGGTTGTGGTGAATGAAAGGTTTAGACTTATTCTTGATTTTCTTTCAGTGTTTTGGTTAGATGTATCTGTGCTAAAATTGAAAGTCTTCTGTAAGTGGTTTCCTCTGCGGATTCCTGTTGGTTTTACCCTGATTTCAAAATCTCCATGAAAACCATGATTTTTTAGATATCCATGTTTACTATGATTCGCGGCTTTTGTCTTGAAAATACTTTTGAATCTCAATTCAATCAAGATGAAAAACATTAGTATAACAAGAAATTTAGATATCAGCATCTATACACAACATCAAGTGACTATTCAACTAAAAGCACTTGTATCTTGATTTGAATTGACAAGTGAATCGCTGAGTGGAAGCTGTTTCCACTCAGCGATTATGTTAATCAAATTCAATCTCAAATTAACCTTAATAACCAATTAATCATGACTATTTCTAATTGTATGAAAGCAATGTTGCTTTGCTTAGGATTGCTTTTATGTTTTAATGTGTTCTCTTTTAACACTTCTGAAACTAGTGAAGATAAAGTTTATCGTTTATCATCAAGTTTAGATAACCCAGTGGTGGATATGACCGCAAACACTTGGGTTGTATCAAACTCCAACGAATGATATGGAGTCTATTCATCAACCAATATGGT
>CAZTVP010000564.1:1154-2032 GCA_964616995.1 uncultured Comamonadaceae bacterium | reverse complement strand
CTTGCGCCTCCACAGGTAATGGAGTGATCTTCACATAACTTCCATACTGATCAAACACCAGTATTTTACCTTTATCTAATACTACGTACAAAAAATTACCAGACTCTTTTATGCTTTTGACATCAGCTTCTCCAATCCACTGAGCTAGGTTTAATGATTCATTAATAATCTGACCAGCACGGTTCATCCGAACTAACTTTTGTTCTGCTGACCTGTAAGCCCATAAATGATTCTGAAAAGAGGTGCACACCTTGGTTACATCATAGAGCAGCAGCTCATTAAAACTCAGCCCTTGGTTCTGTTCACTCAATGTATTATCTAGAAACAGCACTTCATTATTCTCTTGGTAATAAACCGCTATCCGAAGAGGATTGGTAACATCTACCTCAGTTATTTCACCATTGCGCAGCGAACTAAACACAAAAAAAGAAGCTCCATTTTTATCGTACTTAACCAGTTCCGAATCATTGTAGATATAAACATTACCGAAGTCATCCAGAGCAATTTTTCCATCCACGGAAGTCTCATTCGACCAGATAAGTTGAAGACTAAATAGTATGGTATAAATGAGATGAACCATACTGCTACACTAACAATTCCTCTGCCAGAACTCCTTCAGAGATGAGTGAATTTATCTCATCTAAATACTCTCGGTTATTTGCTAACCTAGGTACTTTATTCTGCCCTCCGAGCTTTCCTCTTTTTTTCATCCAAGCATAAAAAGTTCCTTCCGGTAGGACTCTTACAAGAGGCTCTTCTAAAGCCAACCCAAACGACCTTTTAGCTTGATAATCAGAATTTTCTTCCTGAAGCTGAGTATCTAGAACATACTTGAACTGATTTATATCATCAGGTTGGTCATGGAATTCTATGAACCA
>CAZTVP010000564.1:0-1144 GCA_964616995.1 uncultured Comamonadaceae bacterium | reverse complement strand
TGTAAACCGGGCCGGCTGTAAAATCCTTTACAGTAGCAGAGGTACTAGCACAAGCTTTTTCTAGTGCGGCTATGGCGTTCTCAATTATTACTTCTTCCCCGAAAGCATTTATAAAATGCTTGGTTCTTCCTGAGACTTTTACTCTGAATGGATGAAGTGATGTAAACTGAATGGTATCTCCTATCATGTACCTCCACAATCCACCATTGGTAGAAATTACAATGGCATATACTTCACCGATTTTCACTTCATCTAGAAGTAGTGTTTTAGGTTGTTCTTTATGAATCTCACTTAACGGAATGAACTCGTAGAAAATACCATAGTCCAGCATAAGTAACATGTCCCTCTCTCCCAGCCTATCTTGAATTCCGAAGAATCCCTCGCTGGCGTTATAAGTTTCTTGGTAGTTGATCGTATTATTTCCTGTAAGCGTTGCAAACTGTTTTCGGTAAGGAGAGAAATTCACTCCTCCGTGGAGAAACAGTTCTAGATTAGGCCAAACATCCATGATACAATCCTTGCCTTTGATTTCCATGATACGCTTCATGAGAACCAAGGTCCATGAAGGAACACCCACGAGCATTCTCACATCCTCGTTCATACTAGCCAGCGCCATCTTGTCTATCTTCTGTTCCCAATCTTCCATAAGTGCTATGGTTTTATTGGGAATACGTTTTAACTCTACCCATATAGGGAGATTACGTATGATGATCGCACTTAAATCTCCAGTGTAACAAGCTTTATTATAAGAATGAATATTAGAACTTCCTCCGAGAACAAGTGTCTTTCCAGAGTACACATCTGCCTCAGGATTGATATTGTAATAAATAGCTAAGGCATCTTTGCCTCCTTTATAATGGCACTCTTCTAAAGATTCTGTAGTAACAGGAATATACTTACTCTTCCCGCTAGTAGTACCTGAAGATTTAGCAAACCACTTCTGCTTGGTAGGCCACAGAATATTTTGTTCTCCTTCTCTAAGCTTATCTATGTAAGGTTTAAAGTCTTCATAAGATTGAATGGGAACCCGCTGCCTAAACTCCTCTGTAGTTTTAATACTCTTAAAATCATACTTAGCTCCGAACTCAGTATACTGCGCCATGCGGTAGAGGTCTTTTAAAAGTTCATTCTGAACCTCTAAAGG
>CAZTVP010000563.1:0-2035 GCA_964616995.1 uncultured Comamonadaceae bacterium | reverse complement strand
ATTATATCCTATCATGCAGTGCGTGTAATTTCCCGCCAGTTCCCACATAGGCAGGTCGCCACCTTGGTCATACATCATTAAAAAAGATTCTATAAAATCCAGTGTTTTTTTCCGCTGCGCAATGGTGTACAACGGATGCGAAGCCCTGAACGTGTCCCAAAGAGAAAATACCGTATGCTGTTCATGGTTTTCAGCTTGGTGGATTTGCATATCCATTCCTCGGTACCTGCCATCTACATCGGTAAACGTATTGGGAACAGTGTAGGAATGATACAATGCCGTGTAGAAGTTCTCCAGAATGGTCTCGTCTTCAGTATGAATGGTAATAGGGGCAAGTTCCTTCTGCCATTTTTTAGCTGCTTCCATTCTGTAGGTTTCAAAGTTCCAATGCGGAGCTTCGGTTTTCAAGTTTTGCACCGCGCCATCTATATCCACACCAGAGATGCCCACTTTAATCATAAGCTCCTGCCCAGAGCGAAACACCAGCGGAAAAACAGGAACCATCTCCGTGTAAGTAGTGGTGTCACCATTTTCGTTCAGCTCATAGCGGATTTCATAGGTTTGGTCATTGTAGGTAAAAGGTTCAGAAAACTCCGCCACAAAGTACACATGCTGCTGCTCAGCCCATTCCTTGGAAACGCGCATTCCAGCTATGGTAGAGTCATTAAGCGGATAGAACTGGTATTCTAAAAGCGGGTCACGGTGTGCCATATCCATAAATACCGTAAATGAATCGGTAGGATTCTGGAGCTTGTAACGGTGAATTCCCACAAGCTCTGTGGTAGTTAGTTCCGCTTGAATATCATGGTCTTCCAGGAAAACAGAATAATAACCAGGCTCTGCGGTCTCGGTAGATTTATCGAATTTACTTCGGTAGCGTTCACCCCAGTTGTTTCCTGAATGAACTTGACTATTGGTAGGTGAAATAAGAATGTCACCATAATCAGAAATTCCTGTTCCCTGTAAATGTGTATGACTGAACCCATAAATCAGCGAGTCTGTGTAGTGATATCCTCCGCAGCCATCCCAGCCTGTAAGTCGAGTATCTGGACTCAGCTGCACCATCCCAAAAGGTAAAGTAGCTCCAGGATAGGTGTGCCCATGTCCACCAGTTCCTATGAACGGATTCACGTAAGCGTTGGGATAAAGCGTAGGAATAATGACTTCTTTTTCAGCTATGGTTTTCTTCTGCCCACATCCGAGAATGAGTAGGATGGAGGATAGGCTTACTAGTGAGAAGATTAGGATTCGGTTCATGCTGCGGTGCAATGTTTTTGGGCACATTTTATCACCCATTAATTTCAGAGATAAAAGTAATGGTTGAGTCTAAAATTGAGTTCTAGGAAATGAAGAACTTTACTTCATATTCAAACTTCCTGGGGCAAATGGGAGTCCACTATCTGAAGTATTACAAGCATTACAGTCTGCCTTATTATGACCGAAGTGAAGTACCGGACGCGACTTGGCTTTTACCTTAGTTTCATAATCTGCGGCTTGTTCAGGTGTAAGGATGAACTTGATTTGATTCTCTTTCCAGGTTCTAAGGTCTTTTCGCTCCGCAAAAAGCACACTGCATTTAGCACTAATACTGTCCTCAGCTAGTGAACTCTGCTGAGTAGTTTTTATAGCTGTATTTAAAGAATCTAGCTGTGTGGCATAGTTTTTAAAGAGAAGAGTGAGAGAGTTGTACTGAACAGAATCTGTTTTTAATTCTGTTTGGATGACTTCTAACAGTTTTTCATCAGGTGAGGTTTGACATTTAATCTCAGCCGTAGCTAGAAGGATTAAAATTAAAACGCATATTCGGACTTGATAAAAGTTCATCTAAAACAAAGATAACAGTTAACCATGAGGATATTTATTACCGCACTCACACTATTACTCTACACAAATACCGTTCCTGCGCAGCAGGCTTTAAAAGATTTTTATTCTCATCCTGAACTAGCGAGTGCTACAGTAGGTTTTAGCCTATTGGATAAAGAAGGTAAAGTCATCCAAGAATACAACGCTGAAAAGAGCCTAGCTCCAGCTTCTA
>CAZTVP010000562.1:0-2039 GCA_964616995.1 uncultured Comamonadaceae bacterium | reverse complement strand
TAAAAAATACACTTAAATAAACAAACTGCAAAGAAAGGTAAATAAACCCTAAAAACACACCGTATATCAAACGGTTCTATTCCGTAAAACAACCCAGCTAAGAAGGTTTTTTTTACTATCTATTTTCAGTAAAAAGACCCAGCAAAAATGGGTTGAAAAAATGATGCTACTTCTGATTTGTTACTTGACCTTTGTGATAGTAGAAAATTTGTCGATTACCAGTATTGGTTAGGTTCTTAGGCCACTTAACACATTGGTTCATCATAACAAAAGACATTTGGTTATAATTAGTGCTAAGGGTAGCCACCCAGATTCTCTCTCAAATGTTATGATGAGCCAGAAACTTAAAAAGCCTCAAGCTATGCTTGAGGCTTTTTAATTTGCTAGTATTTCTTGTACTATAACAAGTTATCTATCTTCTCTGATAGCACGTTTTTAGGTACCGCTCCTACCGATTTATCTACAAGCTCCCCGTTTTTAAGGAAGATTATAGTTGGGATATTTCTGATTCCGAACTTAGCAGAAATCTCTTTGTTATGGTCAACATTTACTTTTCCTATTACGGCTTTTCCGTCATAGTCGTTAGCTAACTCTTCTACGATAGGACCTACCATTCTACATGGTCCACACCACTCAGCCCAAAAATCTACCAAAACTGGCTTGTCTGATTTTAATGCTAACTCTTCGAAATTTGCGTCTGTGAATTCTACAGCCATCTTATTATTATTTAGTTTCTATTCAAATTTATTTGTTATTCGCTTCAAGTCAAAACCTCTGCCAAAATGGATTTCATGACTTATTGACATTCTATCATCAGGCAATTAGTTCAAATTCTATCTCAGGAATAGTCTCGAGTCGATCTATTACCTCATCAGACAGTCGAATGCGCTTCGTTTTACTGCTGAAATCAAGAATTTCCTTTTCTCCCTTAATGGCAAAGCTGACTCTGCAGTTTCCGGTTTCTGACTGGTTAATAAAATCCAATTCTTCTACTAAAGACTCTGTAAGTGCATCTAAGGTGAGCTTAATTTTGATTTCTCTAGCTACTTTATCTCTAAGTTCTGACAGGAGCTCCATAGATTTGACTTTTAACTCCAGCTCATTAGGGTCTCTCCCAAATCTACGTGGCTCCATAGATCCTTTTAAAAACACGAACCACCCGTTTTCCATGACTGGTTTTACGTTCAAGTAATCATCTCCAAAGAGCATAACTCTCACCGACTCGGTATAACCTTCTATGTTAAAAATCCCCATAGGTTTACCGTTCTTAGTTACTCTATGCTGCACATCTGACAGCATACCGGCTATTTTTACATCTCTATTGGTAAATGAATATGGGTCTAGAATTTTAAGATATCCTTTAGGGTCGGTAAAATGCTTTATCTCAAGCTTAAACTCATTCAGCGGATGACCACTGATAAAAATGCCTACCACTTCTTTTTCTCTAGTCAAACGCTGAATCTGAGACCACTCTTCACACTGAGGAACCATTGGTTCTGGTATATTATCATCTCCACTTTCTCCCCCGAACATACTTACTTGGCTTGAGTTAGCTTGTTCTCTTAAAGAATGGCCATACTTTACCAGCGTATCTAAAAACGGCACATTTCTATTATCTAGTGCAAAATACTGTGAACGCTTAAGTCCGAATCCATCAAATCCTCCTCCATAAATCAAGCCTTCTAGACTCTTTTTATTTACCGCTTTAGACTCCATACGCTCTATGAAGTTAAACACTGTAGAATATCTTCCGTTTTCAAGTCTTTCACTCACGATGTGCTCTATGGCATTTCTTCCTACTCCTTTTATAGCTCCCATTCCGAAACGAATGGCACCATTTTCATTCACTCGGAATTTATATGCCGACTCGTTTACATCCGGGCCAAGCACTTCTATTTTCATTCGTTGACACTCTTCCATAAAAAATGAAACAGACTTTATGTCATTCATATTATTAGAAAGTACGCTAGCCATATACTCTGCTGGGTAATGTGCTTTTAAATAGGCAGTTTGATAAGCAATCCATGCATAACAAGTAG
>CAZTVP010000561.1:0-2045 GCA_964616995.1 uncultured Comamonadaceae bacterium | reverse complement strand
TCCTTCGAGATTAAAAACGTCCACGATTCTCAAGTCACCTGATAGACTTGTACACTGCGGATTTTGACTAACAAAGTCCAGAATATCCTGTTCTGAGGATAGAGTAAGTCCCTCTGGTAGACAAGACTGAGAAAATGAAATAAGCGAGCAAAGCAAAAGGGTAAAAAGTAATATTTTTCTCATAGGGTTGATTTTATAGTTATACAAACTAAATTTAAAATACCCTCAATTTCAGCATTTTACAAGAATAAAAAAATAGAAAACCCGCATTATTACACAAAAAACAGCACGTTCACTCATCATTTTTAGAAGGAAAAACGAATGAAAAGAAAGGTAAATGTCAGCCTATTTTTAGTTCCTATTTAATAATCCGAGTAATTAACCCTCCACCCTCTCCGCACCATCTTCCACTTTATTCAAATGCCGCATCATTACATTGGTTCTGGTGGTAACTAGCTTCTCTAATTCACCATCTGCTTGGCGTATTTTATCCTGAGCTTTCTTGAGCACCGTTCCGAATTCACCAAACTGTTTTTTCACATTGCTCAGTACATCCCACACTTCACTACTTCGTTTTTGGATTGCCAGTGTTTTAAAGCCCATTTGCAAACTATTCAGCATAGCCGCTAGTGTAGTAGGCCCAGTAATGATAATTTTAGTTTCTCGCTGCAGTAGTTCTACTAATCCAGGTTGTTTTACCACTTCAGCGAACAGTCCTTCTACGGGTAAAAACATGATTCCAAAATCCGTAGTGTGCGGTGGATCTATGTACTTCTGACTAATATCCTTAGCGAATTTCTTAACAGCTAGTACAAGCGCCTTTGTAGCAGACTCCACTCCTGCACCATCACCAGCCTCATATGCATCTTGTAGCCTGATATAATCTTCCTGTGGAAACTTAGCGTCTATAGGCAAAAGCACTTCTTTCCCAGAACCACTTTTTCCTGGAAGTTTAATGGCATATTCCACATGATCGTTAGAGTTTAACTTGGTCTTAGCATTAGCTACATACTGTTCAGGACTCATGATTTGTTCTAAAATATTTCCCAGTTGGATTTCTCCTAAGACACCTCTCGTTTTTACATTACTAAGTACTTTCTTGAGGTCTCCAACTCCATTGGCTAAAGCCTGCATTTCGCCAAGGCCTTTTTGTACTTTTTCCAGGTGCTCGCTCACTTGTTTAAATGATCTCCCAAGCCTTTCTTCAAGTGTCTTATGTAGTTTTTCATCTACCGTCTCTCTCATTTTCTCCAGCTTGAGCTCCGTGGCTTCTACAAGCTTGTCTTGCTTTAGAGCCATTTCTGAGAATTTTTCGCGTTGCAATGAATTAAACCCTTTTACATTATGATTGAACGAAGCTTCAAACTTGCTCAAAGCATCTGAGAGTTCTTTTCTGGATGATGCCGCATTCTTGTTGATTCCTTCATTCATGAAGAGAATCTTCTTTTCCATTCGGTCAGAAAGATTCTCCAGTTTGGTAGAAGTTTCCTCTCTTACATCCTTTAAGGACTGCCCAAGTTCTAATCGGTTTTCTTTTAACTCAGCCGCTAAGATTTCTCTTATGTGCTGAACCAATACTTCTGATCGATTTTTTCTAAGGGTGATGTAAATGAGAATACCTATTGCACCGCTTATGGCAGTGAGAATAATATGTAAAATATCCATGATTTCTATGTTTATGAAACAAACGTAGAAAAGCTGAACGTAATGTATTTACGTTAGTAAGAATGCGAATGATAAAGTGTTAATCCACTTTAAGAAAGCGCTTAGATTGACCTTCCATTTCAATAAGATAAACTCCCGAAGTAAGTTCAGAAACATCTATTTGATTCAACTCATCCCTTAAACTTCCAGACTGTACCATTTTTCCTGATGAGTTTAGAATCTTAAACTCAGGTTCAGAATTTACAGAAGATTCCAGATTCAGAACATTTCTAACTGGATTTGGAAACAGTTTAAAAGATTCGAATTGTAGATTCACCACAGTGTTTGACCCAGGATCTAGCTCCGTGATTCTTACTACTTCTGAGTCTATCACATCTAAT
>CAZTVP010000560.1:0-2052 GCA_964616995.1 uncultured Comamonadaceae bacterium | reverse complement strand
TGTAACCTTCTGAGCCGTAATCAGATGCGCTATTCAGTTGCGCCACGAGGCCGATTTTCAATGCAAATATAACAATGCCTACAAGACTATTCCACCTTTTTAAATTCAAATTCCGTGAAAAATAAATCAGGATTAGGAACATCCACTTTGACCTCAGAAACCTGACCTGAAGCATCCAGTATAAAATTCATAGTTCCACTAGGAAGCATCATTTGTACTCCCCAGTTTAACTGAAAAGTATCATAGTGCCAGTGTCTTAAATTTCCTCTGAATAATGGCGTAGGCTCAAACTGAAATGCCAGTTCATCAGCTATTCTCCTAATGATTATATCTCCGTAAGCATCACTTCTATAAACACCTTCATAGGCCGATAAATCTAAACTTGGTTCAGTTCCTTCTATTCTGGCTTCTTTTTTAGCTTCTTCTTCTTTGGCATCTTCAGCATCTACCCAATTCTTTATGTCTAAATAAAACTTACTCCAATCTTTTTTTTCGGCCTTCTTATCACATAATAACTCGTCTAGGATTTTATAGGTTAATGGCTGCGGCAGCCAAGTATTGGTATTCGTTAGCACCACTACTGCTATGTTCTCATCTGGAACCATGGCTACATTAGATATAAAGCCATCATAACCTCCACCGTGACCTACTACTTTATGTCCTTGATAATTGTATAACTGCCATCCCAAGCCATATCCTTCGAATGTTTTACTCGGAAAGTTCTGTTCAGACCAAGAACTTATGTTTTCAGCTGTTTCTAAAGTCCACATTTCTCTAGTTCTTTCAGCCGACCACAACGTATCGTTTTTAAAAACCCCAGAATTTAAATGTGCTTGAAGCCAATATTTCAATTCTGATACTGAAGAAATAAGTGATCCTGCGGGAGCCATATTATCCCAGTTTACCCATTCTATAGGAACTTGTTTTCCTTTTACATCGTTATGTGGGGCACTATAATTCATCCCAGACTTGAGGTCTAGAGTAGAAGAAATGGTATTCGACATGCCTAAAGGATCTAGAATTCGAGTTTGAACAAACTCATCCCAAGAAATGCCTTCCACTTTTTCAACAACTAGTCCAGCTGCTATGAACATAATATTTTGATACCCGAAGTCTTCTCTAAAACCTGATTCTGGTTCTAAAAATCTAGCTTTTTCCACCACTTCTCTCCTACTGTACTTAGTGCCATACCAGAGCAAGTCCCCGCTAAAAGTTCCTAAACCGCTTCTATGGCAGAGTAAATCCCTAACGGTCATCTGCTGAGTAACATACTCGTCATAGAGTCTAAAAAAGGGCAGATAATCTATGACTTTGTCATCCCATGAAATTTTACCTTCATCTACTAACATAGCTAAAGCTGCACTGGTAAACGCCTTTGAATTACTCGCTATAGCCATAAGCGTGTTTTCACTCACGGGCTCTTGGTTTTCTGTATTTCTAACGCCATATCCTTTCTCTAATAACACCTCTCCATCTTTCATTATTAAAACTTCCATACCTGGCACATTCCAGTCCGTCATGGCTTGAGAAAGGTATTCGTCTAGTTTTTTTATCTGCTTAGTTTGGCATTGCACCGCAGATGAGTATAGAAACAGTGAAAGAAATAAAGCGTTAAAAAGAGATTTCATGGAGATAAATTTTAGACAAATGTAAGAATGTGGGCATATCTTTACCATATGAAATTTTCGGTGGGAAATAGAGTGAAATTCATAGATCAAGTCGGTGAAGGAATAGTCAAAAAAGTCATTTCTGAATCTGTTTTAATAATTGAAGATGAGGATGGTTTTGAATATGAAGTGCAAGCTTCTTCGGTAATTCCAGTAGCCGATAATTTAGCAGAAGAAAGTATTTATAATGCTGCGTTACCATCAGACACAGAGGTTTTTACTAAAAATGTAGATGAAGATAAATTAGCCGCTGCGCAAAAGAAATTTGCTGATCAATATGACCAAAATGAAGGTCTTAGTTCTAAAGACTTTATGGAAGTGGATTTACACATTCATGAACTTTTAGACTACACAGCCAACATGTCAAATAGTGAAATGCTTACTC
>CAZTVP010000559.1:0-2052 GCA_964616995.1 uncultured Comamonadaceae bacterium | reverse complement strand
GTCTCTATGAACATGCATGAATCTCCAGAATAATCCGTCCCAGGTCATTTGCCAATCTCCTTTTATATAATCACTCATTTTCATGAGGTAGTTACTTCCACTGATGTAGGGTTTGGTAGCCATAAGACCACCATCTGCAAATTGACTCATGCCATACACATTGGTCACCATAACCCAGTCGTAAGCATCTATGTACATTTCCATGAACCATTTATATACTTCATCTGGATGAAACTCACACAACACCATAAAGTTGCCTAACACCATTAGGCGCTCTATATGATGGTTGTATCCTGTTTTCAATAGTTTTTTAATTGTAATGTCAATAGGAGGAATTCCAGTAGTTCCATCATAGAAGGATTTAGGAATTTCTCTTTCGAATCCCCAGAAGTTTGTTGTTCGTTCTTTAGAGCCAACTGCTTCATAGACTCCTCTGATAAACTCTCTCCAACCCATGACTTGCCTCACGAACCCTTCAAGAGAATTCAGCGGAATATCGTTTTCTTTTCCATAATCTAAGGCTCTGTCCAAAACGAATTTAGGAGTCAGTAAGCCTACATTCATCATAGGTGTAAGCACACTATGATTTAGGATAGATTCGCTGCTCACTATGGCATCTTCATACGGTCCGAATTCATGGAAACGCTGTTCTAAAAACTGGTCTAGCCAGAGCTTAGCTCCTTCAAAGCTGGTAGGGTAAAGAGGAGTTTTAGACAGTTGTCCATAGTTTTTCTCATAGTGTTTTTCTATGTAGCTGTATGCCTCTTTGTGATAAGGATTATTATCCGGATAATGAATAGAAGGAGGAGTCTTTTTAGCCGGATATTTTTTTCTGTTATCTACGTCATATGTCCATTTTCCTCCTTCGGGTTGTCCATCTCCAGTGATTAGGATGTTTCTTTTCTTACGTTCTTCAGTATAAAATTTTGTCTGATAAAACTTCTTCTTAGTTGGCTTGAAGAAGTCTGCATTTTCTTCTCTTGTATTCAGAAAATTAGGATTGTCTAGAACTTCAAGTGATATATTGAGCTCTGCGCATTTCTCTCTTATTCTTCGTTCTAGATAGTTGTCTGTAGGGTCTATGACAGTGAGCTCCTTGGTTCCTTTTTTATGAAACTGTGGAATGAGTTCTCTGACGTCCGAAATATCTTCTTGTGCATTTATATAGTTGATTTTTCTTCCTTTTGATTCTAGGTAATCTGAATAGCATTTCATACTAGCTCTGTGAAACAGGATCTTTTGCTTGTGGAATTTATACTGATTAAAAAAGAGATATTCTTCGACTAGGAAAACTTCTCCTTGAAATTCAAGAAGTGGAGTATCTTCAAATAACTGATGCGGAAAAATGAGTATGACTTTTGACACTTTATCTTGATTTTGACCAAAAGTCGGGGTTAAGAATCACGAGGGGATTTCGTATGAATGGAAGAACTATGCATAGTTAAGTAATACGAAAGAATAACTAAGCGTTTTATTCTCTCATCTTTAACTAATTCCATGAAATCCAATCTTTACTTTCTGTTTATTCTTTTCGTCTTTTCATCCTGCTCAGAACCTATTGAAAAAGCCACAGATTCCAAATTATTGGTATCAAGTCAAGAGGAGGTCATAAATCCACAGAGTTCAGAGATTCAGAATAATCCAACCGAAGGAGTAACACATGACAATGAGGGTTTTAAAGTAATCCACACTCTAGTGGGTCTCTGTGATAATATTCACCAAGGAATAGTTCCTGTATCTGAAAGTTTAGGAAATGGCCAAGACCCTAAATCGAATTTGTATTGGGGAGCGGCTTATGGAATTAAAACGTATTTTCAATAAAAGCAGAGAATGGAAGTTAGTCAAAAGCCTCAGTGGTAAAGGGAGCATACTCGAGCGATTAGTGTACAAGCATTCTAGTGAAAATTTCTATTTAGTAGCCGATGCAATTGATGGAAGAGAGTTAGACCAAATGACCATTGATTTCATAAAATCGAGTGCTGGATTATTAAATGACACCATTCATGTAAACGAAGAAGTATTAGGAATCAACGGAAATGCTCAGCTACTAAC
>CAZTVP010000558.1:0-2056 GCA_964616995.1 uncultured Comamonadaceae bacterium | reverse complement strand
GAATCAAACAGGAAAGTACATTTCGACTCTTCTCGTAAAACAGTGGTTTCTGCTAAGTTTGGTGAGAGATAACATCATCTAGCTCAGCCTATGAGCAGCCAAAGTACCTTATTCATAACGGCATGTTTGTGAGTAATAAGTGGAAAAATAGATTTGAGGTGAGTTGAGTGCAGCGTGTAAATTGCACCGCAGAAAAAAAGGTCAATCCTCCTCTAATGAAAGTGTGCATAGCCGAAAAACCAAGTGTGGCCAAAGAGATAGCTGCTGTTCTAGGAGCTGAAAAACGGCTAAACGGTTATTATGAGGGGAATGGCTACGCAGTAACTTACACTTTCGGGCATTTATGTGCGCTCAAGGAACCCTCAGATTATAAATCATACTGGAAAAGCTGGGATCTTAATGATCTGCCAATGCTTCCCAAAAAATTCGAGACTAAAGTGGTTAAAAATGACGGAGTGCAAAAGCAGTTTGACGTGATTAATCAATTGCTCTCTACCGCAGAGGTAGTCATAAACTGCGGTGATGCTGGGCAAGAAGGAGAACTTATTCAGCGCTGGGTTATCAACCAAGCTGGATATCAAGGAGAGGTACAGCGGCTTTGGATAAGCTCACTGACCACTGAAGCTATCAAGGAAGGATTTAAGAATCTGAAACCAGCGGAGGATTATGAGAATCTCTATTATGCAGGATTTTCTAGGGCTATTGGAGATTGGCTTTTAGGAATTAACGCTACCAGACTTTACACTTTAAAACACGGTGGTTATAAGCAGATGCTTTCTGTGGGTAGAGTGCAAACGCCTACTCTAGCCATGGTAGTCAAGCGTTACCGAGAGATTCAAAATTTCAAGCCAACACCTTTCTGGGAGTTACAGACTACTTATAACGAAACCGTCTTCAACTGTGAAGAAGGTCGTTTCGAAAATGAAGCTGATGGTCAAGCACTGGCAGATAGAGTGAAGCGGGAAGAGTTTCAAGTTACTTCTGTAACCAAGAAAAACGGAAAGGAATATGCTCCTAAGCTCTTCGATCTAACAGGACTGCAGGTATACTGTAATAACAAGTTCAATATGAGCGCTGAAGACACGCTGAAAACAGCTCAGAAGCTCTATGAAATGAAAGCCATTACCTATCCTAGAGTCGATACTACCTTTTTATCAGATGACATTTACCCGAAGGTGAAAGACATTTTATCAGGACTAAAAGACTATGAAGAGTTAGCGTCACCTCTCCTTTCTCAGAAGATAAAGAAGTCTAAAAAAGTATTTGATAACAATAAGGTTACTGACCACCACGCCATTATTCCTACTGGAGACCACGTCTATTTGAATGTCATCCAACAGCAAGTCTATGACATCATTGTAAGGAGATTTATAGCGGTTTTTTATCCTGACTGTGAAGTAGGAAACACCACTGTTCAGGGAGAAGCAGCCGAAGTAAAGTTCAAAACCACAGGAAAAGTCATCACTGAAAAAGGATGGCGAACCGTTTTCGAATGGAAGGTAAAACAGACTAAAAAAGAAGAAGGAGTGCTTCCTGAGTTTCAGAAAGGAGAATCTGGACCTCATGAACCTTCCTTTATTCAAAAAGAGACCAAACCTCCTAAATATTATTCCGAAGCCACCTTACTAAGAGCTATGGAAACGGCTGGGAAACAAGTGGATGATGAAGAGCTGAGAGATTTAATGAAAGAAAATGGCATAGGCAGACCGTCTACTCGTGCTAACATCATAGAAACTCTGTTTAGGCGTCAATATATCATAAGGAAGAAAAAACAGATTCACCCCACTCCTACTGGAATTCAGCTCATAGATGTAATTAAAAATAAAATCCTTACTTCTGCCGAACTAACAGGCACCTGGGAGAAACAGCTCAGAGATATAGAAAGCGGAAAATACCATGCGGGCACATTCATAAAGCAGATGAAGCACCTGGTAGATCAGCTGGTTTATGAGGTCAGAATAGAAAAAAATGTTCCTAAGATTTCTGCGGTGCAAAACACAGCTAAAACCGAAAAATCAGCAAAATCGAAGTCAAGTTCAATAACTAACACTTGCCC
>CAZTVP010000557.1:0-2056 GCA_964616995.1 uncultured Comamonadaceae bacterium | reverse complement strand
CTGTTCATAGAGTAGTAACCATCTAATCCTGAATTTTTTGAATTTAGAATGGTTTGTTTTAATTCTTCCGAAAGCGCTTCGTCAGCATCCATACTTAGTATATAGTCATGCGCGGCTTGGGAGTTTCCTTCATTTTTAGTCTGAGCATACCCTTTCCATGGAATTGAAATCACCTTTGCACCGCATTTCTGCGCTAATTCAGTAGTGCTATCAGTGCTGTCAGAGTCTATGACCAGTACTTCATCAGCTACAGAGCTAACTGATTCTATGCATCTAGTGATGTTCTGAGCCTCATTTTTAGTGATTATTACTACTGAAATTTTATGTTTCATACGCGGTGCAAAAATACATTACTACACAAGAGTCAAAAAGCGAGTAAAATGCCCATTCTTGTTGAAAACAAAAGGTGGATAGCTACGGGTGGTTAAGTAATTTTGTTGGAAACTTTAAAGTCATGAATGTACTTGTTTTAGGATCTGGTGGTAGAGAGCACGCCATAAGCTGGAAGTTAGCTCAGTCTTCACTTATGGAGAGATTATATATAGCTCCAGGAAATGCTGGAACTGCGGATGTAGGAACTAATGTAGATTTAGATCCGATGGACTTCGAAGGTGTGGCTAAATTCACTCAAGAGCATGACATTAAATTGGTAGTGGTAGGCCCAGAGCAGCCACTGGTAGCAGGTATAAAAGATTACTTTGACGAAAGAGAAGAACTTACAGCAGCCATTATAGGACCGAACGCAAAAGCTGCTAAACTAGAAGGGAGTAAAAACTTCGCTAAGCAGTTCATGAAGAAGTACAACATTCCTTGTGCTAAATCAGAGACTTTTACCAAGTCCACTAAGTCTAAAGCATCTTCATTCTTAGCTACACTAAAACCTCCATACGTTATAAAAGCGGACGGCTTAGCTGCTGGTAAAGGAGTAGTAATCTGTGAAACATTAAAAGAAGCCAAAACTGTAGTGAAGGATATGCTTATTAATGGAGCTTATGGTGAAGCAGGAAAGCGTATCGTAATTGAGGAGTACTTGGACGGTATAGAAGTTTCTATGTTTGTTATAACAGACGGATCTGGGTATAAACTTCTTCCGTCTGCTAAGGACTATAAGCGAGTAGGTGAAGGTGACACTGGACCTAATACAGGAGGCATGGGAGCTATTTCACCAGTTCCTATCGTTAGTAGAGAATTCATGGAGAAGGCTAAGAATCAGGTGATTATTCCTACTCTAAAAGGAATTAGAGAGGAAAAACTAGATTTTCAGGGTTTCATATTCTTCGGCCTTATGAAAGTGGGGGGAGATCCTTATGTAATAGAATATAACGTGAGATTGGGTGATCCGGAGACTGAAGTAATTATTCCTAGAATTAAATCAGACTTAGCTCATATCATGGACGGTGTGGCTACTAAAACCCTCTCAGAATGTGATGTAGAAATAGATGAAAGAACAGTAACTACCGTAATGCTTACATCAGAAGGTTATCCAGGATCGTATAAAAAAGGCAAAGAGATAACTGGAGTAAGTGACGTAGATAAGTCTATTGTTTTTCACGCTGGCACTAAAAATGAAAATGGAAAAACCTTAACCAATGGAGGTAGAGTAATGGCTGTTAGTTCTTACGGATTGGATATAGAAGGTGGCTTAAAGAAGTCTTATGAATCTATAGAAAAAATTTCATTTCAAGGAAAGTCTTATAGAAAAGACATCGGATTTGATCTAGTAAAAGAAAAGACTAAGGCTTGAAAAGAGAGCCTAGGAAGAAAAATCAAGTAAGAAGTTATCGAACTATTTTATAGTCCCTTGCTCCTTACTTTTTCTGTTATATGTACCCTGCATCTTTAACCATAAGAACATACCAAATACACCTAAAAGAATAAAAGCATAATTAGGCATTTGACCTAGCGGCACTAAAAAGGTATCGAAAGTCCACGTTATTAAATCACCTATACCTCTTAAAATTTCGTTCAGATTCATTACCTTAAATTTCGGCACGAAAGTACAAAAGATTGTCTAATTTCATCAACCGAAAATGGCACGAAAAAGAATTCCTTTTAC
>CAZTVP010000556.1:0-2056 GCA_964616995.1 uncultured Comamonadaceae bacterium | reverse complement strand
AGAGCACATCTTCATCAAAGGGGTGAGATTCTAAGTCATCTATGGTAAGATTAAATGGGGGTAGATCTGTACTGATATTTATCCATTCTGATTCTGGGTCATTTATGTTGTCTTTTCTAAAGAGTTTTCTCGTTTGTTTAGAAATGTACATGATATCAGGATTGGCTTCTGACTGGCAGATTTCATTGATATTAGCTCCATCATTACTGATAAGATTCTCAGAAAGTCTTTCCCAAACTATGTCTTCATCATTAGGAGTTTTAATGTTATTGCACCGCCAAAGGTTCAGATAACCTAAGTACATGGTATTCGTGTTCTCTACATCTAAGTCGTAAGGCGTCACCCAAATTCCGAATTCATCTATTCCACCTAAACCATTTCTACCACAAGCCTGAGCCGTGTAGTTAGGTCCAGTTCTTCTGATTTCACCATTCTGAATAGCTCCATAGAAATAATCAGGATCTTGATGATCATACATACATTCCATACCGTCTGCTCCCACTCTTCTCTCCCATTTAGTTCCTATCCATTCACTGGTACCGTTATCTTGGAATCCAGTTAAGACGTTATTAGGTGTAAATGGAGACTGCCCCAGTTTATACATCTGACTTACTACCATTCCATTGGAAACATCTTTCCAAACCTGATTGTTCTCAAACTCATAAATTCCGCCATCATTTCCAAGCCAATAGTTCCCAGTATGTGGACTAAATGCGCTAGCATGATGATCTACATGTACAAAGTTATTAGTGGCTTCAGCCCAAGTAACTCCTCCATCTTGTGATCTGAGTACTCTAACTCCTCCTACATAGATATCTAGCGGATTTTCTGGATCTGCAGCCATGGTTAGATCGTACCAAGCCTGACCTCCACTGGCATCGTTAGACCATCCAAGGATATTAGGACTGTTAGACATTTCTTCCCAAGTTAAACCAGTGTCTGTACTTCTGTATAGAGCTCTGAAGTCTGTAGTATTAGCAGAGCAAGCGTACACCCAATCCGGTTCGGCTGCAGTAACAGCCAGCACCGTTCTTGAAGAAAAAGCTGTAGCTCCTCCAATAGTTTCGAAAGAAAACCCTCCGTTATCACTTCTATGGATGGAAGTATTTCCTGTGGCATAAACAATATCAGGATTAGTCGGATGAAGTTTGATGTCTTTAAAATTACTGGTAGAAGTTACTAGATTCCAATTGGCTCCTGCGTTGGTAGTTCTATATACACCGTTATTAGTGGCTGCCATAACCACTTGTGGATCATCAGGATTGATTACCATCATACCTACTACTACATTTGGCATCCCTGTTCCAGGTTCTAACCATGTCTCACCTCCATCTATAGATTTCCACACTCCTAATCCTGGAGCATCTGCTGAATCTCTGTCACCAGTTCCTATGTAAATCTCATCTGGATTATCTGGATTTACCACTACTGCACTCACCCCTAGAGTGGGTAAGTTATCTGTAAGGTTTACCCACCATTCTCCACCATTAATAGTTCTCCATAATCCTCCCGAAGGAGCCCCAGCATACAGTGTTAAAGGATCAGTCGGGTGAAACTCTATGGCATTTATACGGCCTACTCCCGGTATATCATCTCTGGTAGTAGCTCCGTCTAGAATGGGGCCAAGCTGCTGCCAGTTCCCTTCTAAAGAACGCTGGCTTCTGTATTCCTGAACATCATCAAATAGTCTTTTATGATCTCTGGCGGAACGAATGGTTCCATCTTCATTTAATCTTTTCTCTGCCCAGTATTCCCATCTCTTAAAAGGTTTGTAACCGTCTCCTTTTTCATGTTCTCTTCCCTCCCAGTATTCATTGAATTCCTGCTGAAGTTCAAAGAAATTGGTATTTGGGTCTTGCATTTTAGAAGTCCATTCAGGATAGGCTTCCTGCGAAAAAGCAAGGAATGGTAGAAATAGAAATAAAACAGATATTATTCTCATGACTAAGGTATTTGCTTCAAAGTTAATTCAAGTTCACCTGAGATAAAATACCTAATTCGTGATTTATTAGAATCTCAGTTCAGGTAGTAGAAAAATGTTTACCATAACTCCTTC
>CAZTVP010000555.1:0-2062 GCA_964616995.1 uncultured Comamonadaceae bacterium | reverse complement strand
CTTCTTTATTATGAAGGATATGATTCAGTAAAGTCGTTTTTCCTGCTCCTAGAAATCCGCTTAAAACGGTTACGGGTAATTTTTTAGTCTTTATCATATTGCTCTATACCAAGTGATTACATTTTGAAGGTGCTGACTTCCATATAGCTTTGCGAATTTCACCGTCTCTGGATGCTCACTATTCCCATAGACTTCTAACCTACTCTGAGCAAATTCCTTGGTCAGGTCTATTTTACAATCTACGGTAATACACCTTCTCCAATCTTCAAATGTCTGTGGAATCATCTTTCAAATTTGTAGACAAAATTAGCAATGAAAACTCTTTATGCAACATTGTTGCAAAAATATCATTATGACTACTTTTGTGACCTCATATCAAGTGAATACAAGTAGACTTGCCCTCAAAGAGAATTAAAAATGGACAAAGAACAGTTAGAAATTATAGGTGATAACCACGTATCTACTAGCATAGAAACTCCTATGGTAGAGAGTGCTTTTGATAAAACTGATGAAGAGAAAATAGCTGCTATTCAATATCACTTTGGTGAAATCATGAAGGAACTTGGCTTAGACTTAACTAATGATAGCTTGTCTGGAACTCCTTATCGTTTTGGAAAGATGTATGTGAAAGAACTTTTCTACGGCCTTAATCCTGCTAATAAACCTAAGCTTTCCACTTTCTATAATAAGTATGGCTATAATAAGATGCTTAAAGAGCAGAATATTTCGCTGGACTCTACCTGTGAGCACCATTTCTTACCTATCACTGGGAATGCTCACATCGGATATATTCCTAAGGATAAGGTCATAGGATTATCTAAAATCAACAGGTTAGTAGATTACTACGCTCACCGTCCTCAGGTACAAGAAAGACTTTGTGTTCAGATTTTAAAAGACCTTCAAGAAACTCTGGAAACTGAAGATGTAATAGTAGTGGTGAATGCCAAGCATCTTTGTGTTTCTTCGAGAGGAATTAAAGACAAATCTAGCTTTACTACCACTATGGAGTACGGAGGAAAATTTGAAGACATTCAATTTAGAAATGATTTCTTTAGAAGTATTACTTCTACAGAATCTATGGACTAGTTATAAAAATCTGCTCAGAGTGAGATTAGCTGAGCGGTTCGTTATTTTTGAGAGTTCTAACTGAATCTTTATTCAGCCATTAATGAGTTCTGAAAAACCAAATAAGAAGTACAATGACCTTGGGCTTGACACCAAGTCTGATAAGAATGAATACCGCTCTTTGAACAAGAACGGAACATTCAATATCAAGAAATTCAATCTGCCTTTTTCCGCCAAGCTGAATTTTTTTCACTCTCTCGTGAATATGCACTGGTTGAAGTTTCTAGGGATTATACTGGTAGCATACTTTACTATCAACATTGTCTTTGCCTCTATTTATGTGGTAGTAGGAATAGATAATCTAACAGCCAGCACACCAGAAACTCCGTTTAGGCAGTTCATGAAGGCTTTTTTCTTTAGTGCCCAGACCATTACTACGCTGGGTTATGGAAGAGTAGCTCCGCTAGGACTGGCAGCTAATACGGTAGCCGCGGTGCAATCCATGTTAGGCCTCATGCTATTCGCACTAGGAACGGGATTATTATATGGAAGGTTTTCAAAACCATCCACTCATATCCTTTATAGCAAACACGCACTCATAGCTCCTTACAGAGGAATCTCAGGACTGATGTTTAGAATGGTAAATGCCAGAAAAAACCAACTCTTAGAAGTGGAAGTAACAGTGAATCTTTCACTCAAAAGACCTGGAGCTGAACGTAGAGAGTTTCATCAATTAGAACTAGAGCGAAACAGTGTAGTTTTCTTTCCCTCATTATGGACTGTGGTTCATCCTATAGACCAGAGCAGCCCCATTTATAGCATGGACTTAAATGAGCTCAGGGCTAAGGATGTAGAAATCATCATCATGCTCAAGGCATTTGACGAGTCTTTCAGTCAGACTGTTTATTCTCGTTCTTCTTATAAAGCTTCTGAATTTAGATGGGGAGAAAAATTCGTTTATATTAATCAAATCAAAGACGGTGCTATTCATATAGAT
>CAZTVP010000554.1:0-2071 GCA_964616995.1 uncultured Comamonadaceae bacterium | reverse complement strand
TAAAGAGCACTTAGAAATAGAATCATAGCTTTCTTTTCTGGAGTTTACCTAAATCAGATATTCTCCAAGCATCATCTATGAAGTAAGCTTCAAAAGGAAGAACAAAACTGTAATTCTCGTTTCTAAACATCACCTCTCCTTTTTCCCTCTCTACGCCATAGTAATCAGAAGTCATTCTCCCGAATGAAAGAAGCTCCATATCATTCCACCTCACGTCAAATTTGTGCCCTTGTTCTTTAGCATAGTTATACATCTCCTCTAAATGCTCCTTGTCTGTCTGCCATTTGAGTTTGGTTCTCTCTTCTAATTCCTTCATTTCACTTTCTTCAGCACTAGTAGATTTCTCCTTTATCTGTGATACCAGATGCTGGTAATTCTCGTCACTCATGCACAACTCAGAAAGATTCTCAGTTTCAAGCGTATCTATTCCTTGAATAAAATGAAAAAAGGCATGTTCAAAATCAGTATGACAACGCTCCTCATGCGAACCACAACTCATAAATAACACTCCTGATAATGAAAGAGTAAACAATACATTTCTAATCATGTGACAAATTTGGCAACTAAGATATTAAGTTCAAAACCGTCAGAACCAAAAAAGAGTTAAACCAAATCTGACCTAACTCTTATTAAGGGTTTACCCTTAACAAATACGTAATTATACGTATAGGAGCTATTGAACTGTTTTACCGACCTTTGCGGTGCAATAAAATATAACCAACCAACTAATTTTCGATAAAATGAAATTCAACAACTTAATTCAACTTGCTCTTTTTGGACTTGGAATAATTTTCTTAGTGTCCTGCGAAACTGAAGGATGTACAGACGTAAATGCTTCTAACTTCAGCCCTACAGCTACTACAGATGACGGAAGCTGTGACTATGAGCAGGAAGCCGCTGCACTGCCAGAAAATGTAATTCCTGAATTCGGAGGAGACTACGCAGCTTTAATAGGTATCAAGACAGTTACTACAATAGAACAGTTTGGGTTTACCATAGACCAAGAGCTCGGTGTAGCAGTAGCCGTGTTTAATGAAGGAAACACACTGATAGATGCTGGAGCCGTTCTTTGTGAAGGTGAAGCTCTAGACCAGCAAAGTAATAATGCATATACATACGTTCCAGGAACATCTAATATCACAGGAATTGTATTTGAAGATGATACGGATTGGTCTGCTTCAGGTGGAACTTGGCCAAGTGTAAGCATCACCAATACTGAAGATTTCAGTGATGTAGGAGAAATGAACTCTCCAACTACGGTTGACCTAGGAGCTTCATTTACGGTAAGTGCTGAAAGTGTATCAGGAGCAGACTCTGTTTACTTTGCCCTATACAGCCCAGGAGCGGTGCTTTTAAAAGTACTTCCAGGAAATGCTAATTCACACACCTTCACAGCTGAAGAGGTTTCTACACTATCTGAAGGTTCTGGATACGCTCAAGTGGTAGGACTTACTTATAACGAGCAGAACCAAGATGGAAGAACCTACTGGTTAATTAATGAAACAGTAAGAACAGAAACTGTAACTATGGAATAACATAGGAATAATCGATTATAAACTAGAAAAGCCAGCGCTCTACGCTGGCTTTTTTTATGTTTTGCTAACAGCGGAAATAAAGAGTATTTCCAAGTAAAAACCTACATTTGCTCCTTCTTTAAAATTGTCGAAAACAACACATGGAATTATCTCCACTCACTGCCACCACACCCATAGATGGCAGATACAGAAACAAAACCGCTTCTCTAAGCATCTACTTCTCTGAATATGCCCTCATCAAATACAGACTGCACGTAGAAGTAGAATATTTCATTAAACTTTCAGAAACTGGACTTGATGAATTCCCTGAACTTTCTGAGGAAGCTAAATCATCTCTGAGAACAGCAGTTCATCAGTTCAGTATAGAGGACGCTGAAGAGGTAAAGGCTACAGAAAGAGTGACCAATCATGACGTGAAAGCCGTTGAGTATTTTATAAAGGAGAGAGTGGATGATCTAGGATTAGAACAAGTGAGAGAATTTGTACACTTTGGTCTTACTTCACAGGATATAAATAACACATCCATTCCTCTCAGC
>CAZTVP010000553.1:0-2071 GCA_964616995.1 uncultured Comamonadaceae bacterium | reverse complement strand
TTCAGCATAGCTGCGCCTCCGCTAAAGCTTCAGCGGCACGCGGACCGCTATGGTTAAATTCAAAAAGTCAGTGATGGTCACTGAGCATAGCCGAATGTGAACGTTTGATTTCAAAGTGTTTTGAGATAGGAATAGACACTCTAATGCATAATTCGGGTTTAACTGAGCTAAAAAAGTATGAAGTTAGATTTATTATTTCCAGTTGAAAACCAGCTGGAACTGCTGAAGAAAGGAGAACGATTTGCAGAAATCATAAAAGCTGCTGAGGTAGAAGATGGAATCCTTCAATTACAACATTCGGAGTTACCTATTCTGGAAAAGAGATTTGAAGAATTTAGTGGTCAAGTCACCAAATTTGTTCCTGCCAGTGGAGCGGCCAGTAGAATGTTCAAGCACATCTATCAGTTGGCAGACGAGTCCAACACACTAGCTGTAGAATTCATAAAGAACATCGAGCGTTTCCCATTTAATGCTGAGCTTGAAAAACTCGTAAAGAATAAGCTAGGAACTTCCGTAGAAGAGTTAGTCCAGAATAAACAACTTGAAGAATTATCAGCTATCATTCTTTCAGATAATGGACTCAACTATGGAAATTCACCCAAAGGACTAATTCCTTTTCATGTCAAAGACAATGAAGTGCTTAGCCCTTTCCAGATTCAGTTGTTAGAGGCTGACCAACTAAATCCGAATAGAGAAGTAGAGGTGCATTTTACCATTGCGCAGCAGAGCATGGAAATGGTTCAAGAAGTTGTGAGTGAATTCATAGAAAAGCACGATTTAAAAATAGCTGTAAGTTATTCCATTCAGAAACCAAGCACGAATACGGTGGCACTTTCTACCAGCGGGGAATTGGCTTTAGATGAAGGAGGAAAAGTTTTAACTAGACCGGGAGGTCACGGAGCTCTAATTCATAATCTGAATGAGATGACTGCAGATATTATCTTCATGAAAAACATAGATAATGTCTCTACACAGAAGGATATTCCTAATCAAATAAAGTGGAAAAAAGTCCTAGCGGTTAAGCTCATAGAGGTTCAAGAAGAACTTTACGGATTTCAGAAATCTCATCAAGATGGAGACTTGAACACAACAGAGGCTATAAATTTTCTAGAGCGGACTTTCGGCTATGAGAAAGTTCAGCCGAGTGATTTAGAAAAGCTTCTTTTCAGGCCTGTTAGAGTATGCGGAATGGTAAAGAATGAAGGTCAGCCAGGTGGAGGTCCTTACTATGTCCAAGACCAAGCTACTGGAAAGTCACTGCAAATAGTAGAGTCTGCAGAGATTGATAAAAACAACCCAGCCCATGTGGCTATTATGAACAAGGCCACTCATTTTAATCCAGTAGATATAGTGTGTTCTATAAAGGACTTTCAAGGGAACAAGTATGACCTTATGAAATTTGTGAATGAAGATGCGTGCTTTACGAGTCAGAAAGACTTTATGGGTCAGTCCATTACCATTTTAGAACTCCCAGGGTTATGGAATGGAGCCATGGCGCATTGGAATACTATTTTTATGGAAGTTCCTGCAGTTACTTTCAACCCAGTAAAAACAGTGAATGACCTACTCAAAGACTCGCACCAGCAGTGAAATGGGTTGTGATTCTGAGTGTGTTTTTTACGGGTGTTTTGCTCACTTGGAGTTCCTTCACTTTTAATTTTCCCTATCCTGTTTATCGAGTTGGTCAGCAGTTAGATGACCTGAATGGCGTACCCGTTTATTACAATGGCTCAAGCCCTCAAATTCATGGGAAATCAGTTTCCTCTGAAGGTTATGAATTCGGTGTAAAGTGGCAGTGTGTAGAGTTCGTAAGGAGATATTATTACCAGCAGCTAAATCATAAGATGCCTTCCAATACTGGTAATGCAGCCGATTATTTCAATACCAGTTTAAGTGACGGTGAATTAAACACTGATAGAGGGTTACTGCAGTTTCAGAACAGAAAAGGTCAGCTGCCAGAGGTGAATGACATCTTAGTTTTTAGTGGTGGTTACGGTCATGTAGCCATAGTCTCAGCGGTGCAAAACACAGAAATCCAATTTATTCAACAAAACATTTCTGCTAAAACAAG
>CAZTVP010000552.1:0-2074 GCA_964616995.1 uncultured Comamonadaceae bacterium | reverse complement strand
TTTTGTGAAAAAATAAGAGGTTTTGTTAATAAACATGGGCTATTTCACCCATAAAACCCACTATTAACAAGGGATTCGGGTAGGTTTCTGTCTTTATTTCAGCAGTTTGGAGAGACCTAAAGCATAAATAATCCAGCTTACGGCATTAATTCCTGCTAGTATAATAGGTAGGTTTTCGTCACCACTTTGATAAACAGATAAACCAAAAGAGATAAGAAAAGAAGTGATTAAGAAAATACTCACTATGAAATTCACGAAACCTTCTTCTGAGATTTTATTGCGCAGCCAGAAATAACAGTACGTTAATGAAATGGCACCAGAAAGCATACAAGCAAACCACCACAGGTTCTTCTCACCCCCGAAGTAATTAAAAGCTGCCAGCGCTAGGATGGCTAAACTGTAAATCCCATACAGTGTTATGAATACTTTCTTAGTCATTCGATATAGATTTGCGGTGCAAAAGTACAATCTTACCTCAGCATAATTAATGACATTTTAATGAAGGTTAAATACAAACAAGAAATCAGATTCAGAGACATAGATTCAATGGGACACGTAAATAATGCGGTTTACTTGAGCTATTTTGAGCAGGCACGTATGAGCTGGTTTAGAGAGGCAGTGGGCCAAAAGTGGAATTGGATAGACCACGGAATTCTAGTAGCGCGTCATGAGATTGATTACAAGAAACCCGTTTCGCTTTCAGATGAAGTAGAGATAATTACTTGGGTAAAGTCAGTAGGAAACTCTAGTTTGGTGATGACCTATGAAGTGGTGAATCAGCATGGAGATGTTTGTACGTTAGGCAGCACGGTATTGGTTTGCTATGATTATAATGCGCAAAAAACGATACCAGTACCTGAAGTTTGGAAAAAAGCCATTTCAGGAGGAGGCTTGTCTTAGGCCTTCTCCAAGAGCCATAGCCACCGCGTTACCGAGGTTAAATGAGCGTACTTTTCCAGGGAAGGGTATTTTCACTAACCTATCAGTGAACCTGTTTTTAATCTCATCAGATAAGCCCACAGACTCTTTTCCAAATATGAGATATGTTCCATTCCCTATCTTGTAATCATAAAAGGAGCGTTCAGCTTGACTCGTGAAAAACAATCCGTTTTTTGCTTCAGGATTCTGGTCTAAAAAATCTTCTAAAGACTGATATTCTCTCAGTTTTAGGTCATTCCAGTAATCTAATCCTGCTCTTTTTACACGCTTATCAGAAATCTCGAAGCCTAAGGGATGAACTAGGTGTAAAGTACTGTTGGTAGCCACACAAGTCCGTCCTATGTTCCCAGTGTTATTAGGTATTTCAGGTTCTATAAGCACGATGTTAAATCCCATTGAATAAGCTTGTTTCTTTTCTGCGGTGCAAAGGTAACGCTGTACCCCAAGTAGGCAAATTGTAGGAAATCACTAGGGGTTCTCCTACATCAAATGAAAGATGTAAGCCTACAGAAATAGGTTGAATCCAAACGTATTACACAGGAGAATAGCCATTACTTCTCAGCTAAATGAAACAACGATTAGATGGAAAATAGAACGTATAAATTCATACAAGTAGGTTTTTTTCTTCTTGAGCTTTTGCTCTTTAATACGGTCATCCACCTCACTTTCTTCAATACGAAAGTAGGTGTATATGACCCTTTCGGAAGTGAAGTGTCCTTATGGTTTGTTTTCAATGTAGTATGGTTAACTTCTGTACTCATCAACCGAACCTATTCCATAAAAAACTTAGAACGGCTGGTATCACTGGTAACTTCTGCTACACGTACGCTGGTTACATTCATAGCTATTATTCTAGGTTACCTTGTCTTCTTGAAAACCATCTATTTTTCAGAACAGCTACTTTTTCAGACGTTCATTTTTACTGCTGTATCCATTTTAGGATTTAGAGCATTATTCAGATTCCTTGTCTTCACTTTTCTTCCAAATGGAATAGAAGCTAAAAACGTGGTTATTCTCGGTCAAGGGGCTATAGCCAATGATTTGAACAAGTTCTTTTCTACTAAAAGAATACTAGGGTATAAGCTAAAAAGGAGGTTCGATGACCCCAATATAGATTCAGATAATTATATAAATG
>CAZTVP010000551.1:0-2076 GCA_964616995.1 uncultured Comamonadaceae bacterium | reverse complement strand
GACAATGTGAACAAGGTGATAGAATCTATGGATGTGTTAATGAAAACGCCTACGCTGGTGAATGGAGCTATCATGCCAGATGCTTGCCCTACAGGTCCTGCTGGAATTATTCCAGTTGGCGGAGTGGCCGTGGCTAAGAATGCCATTCACCCTGGAATGCACAGCGCAGATATCTGCTGTTCGGTGATGTTAACGGATTTTGGTAAAGCTGATCCTAAAGCCATTTTAGATGCAGCATATGAATCTACGCATTTTGGACCAGGTGGAAGATCCAGAGAAAATCAGTTTAGATTTCCTATGGATTTAATGGAAGAAATAGAAGGAAACTGGTTTTTAAATGATGATAGATGTAAGTCTGCTGCTAGATCTCACTTGGGAACTCAAGGTGACGGTAATCACTTCCTGTTCGTGGGTAAATCCATGAAAACAGGTAACACCATGATGATTACTCACCACGGTAGTAGAGGTTTTGGTGCCAACTTATTCTCAAAGGGAATGAAAGTAGCAGAGCAGTTCAGAAGAGAATTATCTCCTGATACTATGAAGCAGAATGCTTGGATTCCATTCGATTCAGAAGAAGGAAAAGAATACTGGGCAGCGTTGCAAATTGTGAGAAAATGGACCAAGAAGAACCATGAGGTTATTCATGATGCTGTAGCAGAAACGTTAGATGTAGAAAAAGAAAACAGATTCTGGAATGAGCACAATTTTGTGTTCAAAGATGGAGACTTGTTTTACCATGCTAAAGGTGCCACTCCATTAGATTCTAAGTTCATGCCCGACATTACTGGACCTAGATTAATTCCTTTGAACATGGCAGAGCCAGTGTTGATAGTAGAAGGCGAAACTACTGAAGCTAATTTAGGTTTTGCACCGCACGGAGCAGGCAGAAATATGAGCAGAACACAGCACAGAAAATCCAAAGCAGATAAAACCAGCTTGGAAGTATTCCAAGAAGAAACTGCTGGTTTAGATGTGAGGTTCTACTCAGAAGAAATAGATGTAACAGAATTACCTAGCGCATATAAAAATGCAGAAACCGTAAGAGCCCAAATGGACGAATACAACTTGGGTAAAGTAATAGATGAAGTAGTGCCATACGGCTGCATCATGGCAGGCGACTGGCAAAAAAATGCTCCTTGGAAGAAGAGGAGGAGAAAGTCTAGAAAGTAGAATTAAGTCGAAGTGCGCAGAAAGGCTGCGCACTTTGTGTTGAATCTTTGTTTCAGATTTAAAAACAGAGCTTAATATGAATACTTTGAAGCAAGCAACGGAAAATCTGTATCAAGTTTTTAGTAAGTATGGTTTGAAAGGTGGATTGCGAGATCGCTCGTGCCCTTGTTGCGTTTCTGAAGGTGAAATCAGAGAACTGGTTAAAAGACCTATGAGTGATTTATCAGTTGAAGAGATAGGTCATTTCGCTCGATCTGCAATTTCTACTTTCGGAGATATTGACGATTTCAAACATTTCCTACCAAGGATACTAGAGTTGTTTCAGGACCGTACCTATGATCTAATTGATGACTTTTTAACTTTTGAAAAACTAAATTATGCGGAATGGGAAACTTGGGATGAGCATGAAATTGAAGTTATTGAAAACTACTTTCTAGCCCTTTGGTCCAAGAGTGTTTCAGATGAAAATTGTCCTGATTCTTTTATTGAGAATGCGTTTCATTTAGTATCTAAGTATAATGGCATTGAAAAGGCACTAAAGATTTGGGAAAATAGATGTTCAAAAAAATCAGTAGGATTAATTGTTGAGTATATTTTGAAAAACCCACATTCGAGATTAAGGGAATCTGACTATTATACTTTCTGGAATTGGGCTTCTAGTGAAACCAACTTGAACAGACTGGAGGAGTTATACTTTGAAATAGAAGATGAATTAGAAGCAAGCAGAATTTCAGTGGCTTATACTCTGTTAGAAAAGAATTAAAATGATAGAAACTCAATTAAAAGGAAAGATTAGAAATCTTCTAAGAAATACATCATATCGAAAAATATTTGATTCAAGTTTAATGGCACTTGATCAACAAGACAATCCTCTTAGTTTGAGTTTCTTTTCTTTAGGTATTA
>CAZTVP010000550.1:0-2076 GCA_964616995.1 uncultured Comamonadaceae bacterium | reverse complement strand
ATAGTTTCCGTCCCTCAAAGTCTTGATTGCTAACGTTATACTTTTTACGAAATGATTTGGGCATAGGCACTGGGTCATTCTTAATATCCCCTTTTGCTAAATTTTTTCTTAATCCTGATTTAGCATTAATTAATCCCATAACTCCCTGAAGAAATCGAGAACGGAAACTCTCTGATTTTTGGTGAATGTAAACTGAACTTAACTGTGTCATAATTAATTTTTTTTGCTTAATAATGACAAAGTTCAGCTATTCATAACTTTTGTGTAAACACGAATCCTTGTAATCTAAGCACAAATTCTTCTTTTTATTTTTTGCTTGCGTACAACTACTGTATAATGGGAATTCTCATTATACAATCTATTTGGGATAAAAATAGGTAGAAATATAAAAATAACTCCATTTAGGCACGTTTTCGGTAATACCGATTTTAGGTTAATATGGTCGTATAATGGGAGTAGCTAAATATAACAGTTGTCTATTTTAAAACAAAAAGACCGTTCATAAACCCAAAAACCCCAGACCAAGGTCTAGGGTTCTTGTGCTTTTAGAAGAAGGTAAACCTAATCTGTCAACCTGCCTTCTCACAACCAATCAATCAAATCTTACTATCTAACTATTTTTTATTTTATGATTTTTCTTCAAGTCTTCCGTCTGCATGTGCAGCAAACCTTCCTTTGCTCCGCTCATGAACTGGCCCAGACTCAGGCCATGGCCATCCACCAAACTGCGTCTGCTGGTAGTCTCTGAACGTTTGAGCTATTTCTTCTTTAGAATTCATCACAAATGGCCCATGCTGAACCACAGGCTCACCTATAGGTTTACCTTGAAGAATCAGAATACTCGTAGCAGAGTTTCCGTTCTTGAGTGAAACTTCTACATCACTTCTTACATCGGCAGAGTGGTAGTGCGTTAGTTTTTCTCCATCTATAAATAATTCGTCTCCTTCATAGAAATAAACCGTTCTGTTCACACCTGGTTTAGCGGGTGGAATTTTCCATTCTGCACCAGCTTCCATTTTTACATTCCAAATGGCTACATCGTTTTCTTCTGGATGAGCCCAGGAGTTGGGTGGTGGGGCAGGAGCTCTGCTGTCATCTATGGCTCCAGCTATGACCTCTATGTTCACATTTCCCGTTCCATTATTATGATGGTACTTAGGTATGGATTCTCCCCAGAGCATTTTAAAATGAGGTTCTACAAACTTGCTTTTCTTGGGCAGGTTCAGCCAAATCTGAAAAAGCTCCAGCGGATTTTCTTTATCTGAATTTACCAGAGGAAACATTTCTGCATGCTGTACTCCTTTTCCAGCGGTCATCCACTGCACATCTCCGTCTCCATATCTGCCAGAAGCTCCCATAGAGTCAGTATGATCTACCATTCCGGTTCTTACTACAGTAACTGTTTCAAAACCTCTGTGTGGGTGACCTGGGAACCCTGGGACTTTTTGTCCATGGTACATTCTCCAGCCGTCTTTTATTAAAAAGTCCTGACCTAAATTTCTTCCAGCTAAACTGGCATCAGGGCCTTGATGTTCATTTCCTTTAGGATATGCATCTTCATGATGCACGCAGAATAAAAATGGATCTTGCGTTTCCCATTGAAAACCAAGCGGCTGTATTCGTTTTATTGTAGGCATTTCATCGTTTTTAGGGGAATTAAGTTCCTGTTCAGACTTTAGCGTAAAAGCTGCGGATGCTGCAAGCACCGAACCTGAAGTAACGGCAGTAGCTTTTTTAAGAAACCCTCTTCTTCCATTTGATTTTTCCATAGGGATGAAATTACACCTTAGAATCTTAAAAATTGTTGAACTAGGTTAACATCAGTTTCTTCATGAGAATTGAATCGGAGAATTAGTATTCCTTTGCACCGCTTAAGAAAGAATGTATGGCAGCTTTACAGAATGATTTAAAACGGACGAATAACCTACTCACGCTCATGGTAGTAGTGCTAGTGTTCTATCTATTTAAGACGCTTTCTTTCATTTTTATTCCACTTACCTTCGGTATGTTCTTAGCACTGCTTTTTCTTCCTGTGATGCGCTGGTTAAGAGCTAGAGGGCTACCTAAATGGCTTAG
>CAZTVP010000549.1:0-2080 GCA_964616995.1 uncultured Comamonadaceae bacterium | reverse complement strand
GGGCTTTAATTTTTTATTCGTTTTAATTAATTACATATCCAGTTCTGCCCTTTCTATAAAGAAGAAAAAGTAAAAGAAGAAGTATGTAAAAAACTGTTTCATGTGCATTAAAAAAGCCCAGTGAATTCACTGGGCTTTTCTTTAATATTTATGCTACCCAGTAGTACTTAATCTCTAAAGAAAAAGTAAAAAAACTGCGTAGTGTTATTTCTAATCATATTATAAAAGTAAGGAAATGAACGGGAAATCAGAAGAAAGTAGGGGAGAAATTTTGGTCTTTATTATCAGTTGAAACGGTGTTTTTCATGGAATTCAACTAAAAACCAAGAAAAAAACTCAAAAATCTGATTTTTCACAGGAGAGCTGCATTTCACGTTTCAAAAAGTTATAAAGAAAAACAAATGATTAAAACCGTTTATAAACGACTATAAGTGATTAAATATTGAATTGGATTGGGAAGTGTGCTCAACTTTGCACCGAGTTTAGTTACGAGGACTAGACAAAACGAAAACCACCTGCCACCGTGCAGGATTTAAAAAACAATTTATCATGAATACTTTAAGAAACAAAGTACAATTAATCGGACACTTAGGTGCAGATGTAGAATTAAAAACATTAGACAACGGAAACAGCGTAGCACGTATTTCCATAGCTACCAATGAGAGCTATAAAAACAAAGCTGGAGAAAAAATAGATAACACTACATGGCATAATGTGGTAGCTTGGGGAAAGACTGCGGAGCTAGCTAACCAACTTTTAAAGAAAGGTTCTGAGGTAGCTCTGGAAGGAAAACTCTCTAACCGTTCTTATGAAGATAAAGAAGGAAACAAAAGATACATCTCTGAAGTGGTAATGAATGAGTTTTTACTCATGGATAAAAAGAAGGCCGAGGCAGCTCCGTTTTAAGCAAATTGAGCTTTAAGATAATGAAGGCAGTTCGTTTCGGGCTGCCTTTTTTGGTTGATGTCAATTAATGTGGAGCGGAAATATTGCCTCGAAAAGAGGAGTTATTGAAAAGTAGATGTGACTATTGCACTATAGAAAAAAGCCTAGCTGGTATAACAAATCGGTAACTTGCACGTCTTATCTCTGGAATGACCAATTTCAAACTATACGTCCTGTGTTTTGCACCGCTGCTAATGAGCTACTCAGCTTCTGCGCAGTCTTTAAGCGGTTACATACTAGATGAGGATAATAATCCTGTGCCTTTCGCTAATGTGCTGATTTTACAGGAGGACATAGGAACAAATTCTAATGCAGAAGGGAAGTATTCACTGAACGTGGACCCTGGAAATTATGATGTCATAGTCTCATGTATTGGGTATGAGGAGAAGCGGGTAAATGTAGATATAGATGAAAATACGGTGAAGAATATTTACCTGAGATTTTCTGATTTAGAACTGGAAGAAGCCGTGGTAAAAGCTAAGGGTAAAGATCCTGCTTATGCCATAATAAATAGCGCACAGGAGAACAGAAAGAAGTACCTCAAGCAACTCGAAAATTTTAGAACACACATTTATCTCAAAGCCACAGAAGAGAAAATCATTAAGGAAAAAGAAAAGAAAAAACCTGATGACATGGTTAACTTAGAGGGAGAGGACTCAGATGAACTGGAACTAGATGAGGTGCTTAACCCTGAGGCCAAGGGCAGTAATGTTAGCTTTTTAGAAATGGAGGTAGATTACAGCTATGAATTTCCTAAAAATTCTAAGGAGATTAGAACGGCTTATCAGTCCTACGGAGATAAAAGTGGGTTTTTAGTTCCACAGCTTCATGAGGCTAATTTTAACCTTTATGAAAACCTCGTGAGTCTGAAGGGAATTTCGGAAATGCCTTTTATCTCTCCTATCAGCAGCACCGCTATTCTGAATTATAAGTTTAAGCTTGAGAACACACTCTTTGAAGATGGACAAAAAGTCTATGAAATCAGAATCACGCCTAGGAAAAAAGGAAACGCCACCATCAACGGAGTCATTTGGATAAACGATAAACTCTGGAATATCAATCGGATTTTTCTGGAGCTCCCTAGAGATGTACTTAAATTTCATGATGACGTTACGCTTACTCAGCACTATTATAA
>CAZTVP010000548.1:0-2083 GCA_964616995.1 uncultured Comamonadaceae bacterium | reverse complement strand
CTAAGCACTAAGCACTAAGCACTAAGCACTAAGCACTAAGCACTAAGCACTAAGATCTATCGGATCACCTTCTTCCTTTTTACGAGATACTCGAGTAAAATCTGATTGAATCCCTCATTTATATCAGCCTCTACGAAGTCTATTCCATACTGACCGCACTTGAGCTTTAGGTCGCTAGCAAATTTTTGAATTCCCTCCGAATAAGCCTCTCTTACATCTCTAGGGTTTACCTTAACTTCCTCTCCGCTTTCCATATCTACAAAGGTGTACGGTCTATTCTGATAATCAAAATCAAGCTCTTTAGACTTATCTACTGTATGAAAAAGAATAACCTCGTGCTTGTTATGCTTTAAATGCTGAAGCGCTGAGAACAGCTCCTCTGACCTATCACTGTTATCCATCATGTCTGAAAACAGAATCACGAGTGACCTTCTAGGGATACTCTCGGCTATTTCATGCAGCGCATCCACGGCAAAAGATTGTTTCTGCCCAGGCTTATTCATTCCAGAAAGCAAACCGTCTAATTGGTCGAATAAAAACTGATGGTGAGACTGACTGCTCTTAGCTCTGGTCTTTAAGTCAACTTGGTTAGAAAAGAGGTTTAATCCTACTGCATCTCTCTGTCTTCTAAATAGTTCTATAAGAGCGGCTGAGGCGTAAATAGAGAATTTGAGCTTGTTCAGCTCGTCTCCTTCAGCTTTAACACCAGCAGGAAAATACATACTCGAGCTATGATCTATAACCAGATGACATCTGAGGTTAGTTTCCTCCTCATATCGCTTAATGAATAGTTTCTCCGAACGAGCGTAGAGTTTCCAGTCTATATGTCTGGTAGATTCTCCGGTATTGTAAAGTCTATGCTCCGCAAATTCTACCGAGAAACCATGAAAAGGACTTTTATGCATTCCCGTTATGAATCCTTCCACGGCCTGTTTAGCCATAAACTCCAGCTTGCTCAACTGCTGAAACTTTCTTCTATCTATATTAAGTGCCATCTGCTGCTAAATTAACGATAAACTGAGGTCTTAGGTTGTGAAAAAAAGTATAATTCTGTTTCATGGAATACGTTGTACTAACCTCTTTTTTACCTTTGAATTATGGAATTATTGAGGTCTTTCAGCTTAGCACTGAACACTGCTTTAGAGCCTGAGTTAATAGCTGAGATAGAACGTGTGGGGATGCTAAAAACCATTGCTCCGCAGACTACTATTATGGAAATGGGTAGAGAAATGACTCACATTCCTCTTGTGCTCACTGGAACAGTTAAAATCCTTACAGAAGACCTAAATGGAGACGAATTATTTCTCTATTATTTAGAGCGTGGTGATACTTGTGCTATGACGCTTCAGTGCTTTACTGGAAATAAAAAGAGCGAAATCTTAGCCATAACTGAAGACCATACCGAACTTGTCATGATCCCTGCCGATTACATGGATGTTTGGATGGGCAAATACTCTTCATGGCGTAGTTTTATTCTGGATAGCTATAACTCCAGATTTCACGAACTGCTTTCTGCAGTGGATAATTTAGCTTTTAATGATTTAGAAGGCCGATTAAAAAAGTACCTAAAAGACAAAGTACTGATTTCGAAGTCTAGTCATTTAAATATCACTCACGCAGAAATAGCCAGAGATTTACATTCTTCTAGAGTAGTTATTTCTAGGTTAATGAAGAAGCTCGAGAACTTAGGTTTCTTGACTCAGAAAAGAAATGAAATTACAGTCTCTGAATACGCTGAGTAACATAAGTTACTTTCTGTAAAATGTTCACCTCTTATTTTAGCGGTGCAAAACACAAAATTTTCATGCAGAAATGATTGAATTCTTATCCCAACCTTGGCCTTGGTACGTAGCTGGGCCACTAATAGCCATAGTGATGTTTCTCATGCTGTACACGGGAAAAACCTTTGGTGTTTCTAGTAATCTAAGAACCATGTGTGCTATGGTAGGAGTAGGAAAAAAAACCGACTATTTTAAATTCGACTGGAAGAAGAACCGATGGAATCTGCTCTTTGTTCTGGGAATGATAATAGGAGGGCTGATATCTTCTTCAGTGCTAGAAAATCCTAATGCCGTGGACCTCT
>CAZTVP010000547.1:0-2086 GCA_964616995.1 uncultured Comamonadaceae bacterium | reverse complement strand
CTTTGGCGTGGCAAAGTATCTGTATGCTACGTCTATGGTAATTCCTTGTTCTCTTTCGTCTCTTAATCCATCGGTCAAAAGAGAAAGATCTACATGTTCTAGTCCTTTCTTATTACTAGCACCTTCTATGGACTCTAACTGGTCTTCAAAGATGGTCTTAGAATCATATAGAAGTCGTCCTATGAGGGTACTTTTCCCGTCATCTACGCTTCCTGCTGTGGTGAATCTTAATAAATCCATTTGTTTGTTTCGTTTACTAGGCTAATGGTAAACCCACCCCTAGCCCCTCCAAGGAGGGGAATATTCTGTTTTGGTTAGAAATAGCCCTGCTTTTTACGGTCTTCCATAGCTGAATCTGAACGCTTGTCATCTGCTCTTCCTGACCTTTCGGTTACTCTGGCCGCTGCCACTTCAGCTATGATTTTATCTAAATCATCCGCATTACTTTCAGAAGCACCGGTGATAGAAATATCACCTATGGTTCTGAATCTAATCATCATCTTCTCGATCTTATCTCCTTCTCTCAATGTGTGCACATTTTCATCATAACCAAGAAGAACTCCGTTTCTTTTTAAAACATCTCTTTCATGAGCAAAGTAAAGACTTGGTAAGGCTATGTTTTCTCTTTTGATATATTGCCAAATGTCCATTTCTGTCCAGTTGGAAATAGGAAACACTCTAAAATGTTCCCCCATTCTTTTCTTTCCATTCATGATATTCCATAACTCAGGACGTTGGTTTTTTGGATCCCACTGACCAAAATCATCTCGATGAGAAAAGAATCTTTCTTTAGCTCTGGCTTTTTCCTCATCTCTTCTGGCTCCTCCCATACAAGCATCAAACTGTCCTTCTTCTATGGTGTCTAGAAGTGTAGTAGTTTGAAGAGAGTTTCTACTTGCATTTACACCTGTTTCTTCGGTTACTTTTCCATCATCTATCGACTTCTGAACCGATCCTACGATTAGTCGAGCATGGTTCTTTTCTACCAAGTCATCTCTAAAATCGAGCGTCTCTTGAAAATTATGTCCAGTGTCTATGTGAACTAAAGGGAATGGCAATCTGGCTGGGTAAAATGCTTTCAGTGCTAAGTGCGTGGTCACTATGGAGTCTTTCCCACCAGAAAATAGAATACAAGGATTCTCAAACTGGGCGAATGTCTCTCGAATAATATAAATACTCTCAGCTTCTAGCTCTGATAAATGGTCTAAATTATAACTCACTTTAGATGTTATTTTTAAGCTGCGCAAAGATAGTATTCACACTTTCTTCCACGCTTTGATTTTCTGTTTTTACTCTTACTTCTGGTGATTCTGGCGCTTCATACGGAGAGCTAATTCCTGTAAAAGAGGGAATTTCACCAGCTCTGGCTTTTTTGTACAATCCTTTTACGTCTCTAGCTTCACAAATTTCTAGTGGAGTGTCTATAAATATTTCTACAAAATTTTCTTCTCCGATTATCTCTCTAGCTTGTGCTCTGTCTTCTCTAAAGGGAGATATAAACGCTGTTAAAACTATAACACCTGCATCCGCCATCAACTTGGCTACTTCACTTATTCTTCTGATGTTTTCTTTTCTGTCAGTATCACTAAAACTGAGGTCTTTATTAAGTCCTTGACGTACATTATCTCCATCTAGAATGTAGCTCAGCTTTCCATTCTTAAAGAATCTCTGATTCACTGCATCCGCCACAGTAGATTTTCCACTTCCTGACAATCCAGTGAACCACAGAACCGTTCCTTTCTGATTCAGGAGTTTTTCTCTATCTTCTCTGGATATAGCGCTATTCTGTGTAAAAAGATTTTTCATTAATTCTTATCTCTTCTGGGTAATCCAAAGTTAGACTTATACCATGCTCTCTCATGGAAATAGTAGATAGGCATTTTAGCAAAAAACTCTATTCCTCCTACAGTTAGTCCTGTAGCAGGATCACCACTCACTATCCATGCTATAATCATAGTGGTTAACGTGGCTGTCACACGCCAAGTCAATGTTTTAGCTATGTGTCTTTTTCTAGATTCAACTGGGCTTTTTCCTGCCATGAAAATTTAGGATTTATGAGCAGTAAGAAAAGTACCCGGAGTGGGAA
>CAZTVP010000546.1:0-2088 GCA_964616995.1 uncultured Comamonadaceae bacterium | reverse complement strand
ACAGAACAGGAGTTTATGCTGAGCCGCACATGATAGAAGCCGCTCATTACGAGTTTCAGGAAATGGATGAAATGCTGGTAGAAGCAGAGAAACTGTATGGAAAATACGTTTGGGATCAGTATGATGTAATCGTTCTTCCTGCAGCATTTCCATTCGGAGGTATGGAAAACCCTCGATTGACATTTGCCACGCCCACGATTATAGCAGGAGATAGAAGTTTGACCTCTCTTATAGCACACGAACTTGCGCATAGTTGGAGTGGAAATTTGGTTACGAACTCTACTTGGGATGACTTCTGGCTGAATGAAGGGTTTACGGTTTATTTTGAGATGAGGATTATGGAAGCAGTTTATGGCAGAGAATACTCTGAGATGCTGGCTTTACTCAGTAAGCAGGGCTTATTAGCTGAGAATGATGAAATTCTAAGCGGTGCAAATCCTGAAGACACCGAACTAAAACTAAACCTGAAAGGACGTAATCCAGATGATGGAATGACGGCCATAGCCTATGATAAGGGTTATTTCTTTTTGAGATTGATTGAGGAAAATATCGGAAGAAAAAGATTCGATAAATTCCTGAAAGAATACTTCACCTCTCACTCTTTTCAAGTAATGGATACGGAGCAGTTTGTAGATTATTTATCTAAGAATCTGTTAAGCGAGGAAGAAATGGCCGAACTCAAGATTAATGATTGGATTTATGGTAAAGGGCTTCCAGAAAATATGCCTACTATTGATTCTGATAAAATGATGAAGGTAGATGAGTTAGCTGCGCAAATGACTACTGATTCTGACGTATCCACTATTCCATGGAGTTCCTGGAAGTACCAAGAGCAAGTTAGATTCTTAAGCAAACTTCCTGCTGGTTTAAAAACGAACTTCATGAAAAAGCTGGATGACCAATTTAACATTACTCAAATAGGGAATAATGAAGTACTCTTTGAATGGTTAGAACAGAGCATATACAGAGACTATGACCCAGCCTTTGACAAAGCAGAGGAGTTCTTAATAGCAGTAGGAAGAAGAAAGTTTCTTACTCCACTTTACAGAGCCTTTAAGGCTACCGATAGAATAGACCTTGCTAGAAGCATCTATGAAAAAGCCAGACCTAATTACCATAGCGTAGCTGTGGAGACTATGGATGAGCTGTTGAAGTAATACTAATTGTGTTTAATGAAGTACTTCTTAATTGTATTGTTTTCAGGTTTTTCTTTTTGTCTTTTTAGCCAATCTCAAAACACACTCCTCATCATAGCAGATGATTTAGGAGTAGACCCATTGAATGGTTTTATGCCTGAAGCACTTGAAAAGGCTAATACTCCTACTCTCGATTCACTAAGAGAACATGGATTGGCCTTTGATAATGTGTGGACTAATCCCATCTGTTCTCCTACTCGCGCTGCGATTCTCTCTGGGAAATATGGATTTAGAACGGGTGTATATGCAGCTGAGGATTTTAGCGTAATTTCAGAAGATGAGCTTACACTTCATGAAAATCTCGCGTTATCAAGCACAGAACCTATTTCTACAGCTATAATAGGCAAATGGCATCTTGGCCCAGGTGGGCCAGGTAGTGCAGACCATCCTAGTTTGGTCGGTATTCCGCATTACGAAGGTCTTTTATCTGGTGCTGTATCGGATTACTACGACTGGACTTTTACTCAAAACGGTTCTTCCTCACCTTCTGAAGATTATATCACCACCACTCTTACAAATGCAGCCATAGATTGGATAGATGCTCAGGAAAACAACTGGTTCTGTTGGCTGGCTTATAATGCTCCGCACACTCCTTTTCACTTACCTCCCAGTGAAATGCATTCTCAAGGGAATCTATCCACTGACCAAGCTAGTATAGACACTAATCCTATGCCTTATTACTTGGCTATGATAGAGAGCTTAGACTATGAAATAAATCGAATCATAAATAGTCTATCTGCTGAAGAATTGGCTAATACTACTATAATTTTTATTGGTGATAATGGAACTCCAGGTCAAGTGGCTCAAGATCCTTATTCAACCGTTCGTTCTAAAGGTTCTCTCTTCCAAGGTGGAATTCATGTCCCCTTGATTATATCAGGAAATCAAGTTA
>CAZTVP010000545.1:0-2091 GCA_964616995.1 uncultured Comamonadaceae bacterium | reverse complement strand
CTGGATGTCTGAGGAAAGGTCTTTTGGGAAATTCGTGTTCCTCCATTCCAAAAGACGGGAAGGAAAGTAAATCCTTTTTATTGTGGTATTTACCTCCTGCTATGATATTGGATTTTCCTTTGATTTTAAGACTACTTTTTAAGAAGCGCAGCATATCATCTGGCATTTCTCTGTCATAGAGAAGTCTTACATAATCTCCTTTTTTCCGCTTTTTTACGGATTTCTCCATTTTCTCAAGTACGCCTTTACTAAAGTCGTCATCAAAATCTAGCTCAGCATCTCTAGTCACTTTAACCGTGTAAGCTTCAGCAGAATCAAGCTCGAGTGTTCTATACAGCTTTACTAGTTTAAATCTAATGATGTCATCTATGTAGAGGACACTCTGAGTTCCATCCTCATTTTTGAGGACGTAAAACCGATTTACGGAAGAAGGAATCTCTAGAAGCGAATACTTGGTTTCCCCATTTTTAAGCGAAAGTTTTACAAGCAGGTAAATGTGATTATCCTCCAGACTCGGAAACTTGCTCACTTGTCCTAGCATAATAGGGACAAGCTTAGGTCTGAGCACTTGATAAAAAAAGGCTTTCACTTCTTCTTCGTGCTCGGTCGGAATTTCATTATGTGAAATGAGTGCTATTCCTTTTTTCTTGAGTTGGGTTTTTAGATTGGTATAAACGGCATCTCTCCTGGTCTGGAGTTTTCTGATTTTAGCTCCTACTTTTACTAAAACCTCAGCTGGGTCGTCATCAAACTTGGCTTTGGTCTTAGCTCCTAGTTCAGAGATACGGGTTAAACTGGCTACTCTTACCTTAAAGAACTCATCTAAGTTATTAGAGAATATCCCTAGGAAACGCATGCGTTCAGATAGCGGAACTGATGCATCCTCAGCTTCCTGAAGTACGCGCTCATTAAATGATAGCCAACTTAACTCTCTATTGAAATACACCTATTCTCTTTCTTTTCTAAATCTAAAACTTAAGGAGAATACACCAGATAAATACTTGGCTTTTCTCGGTTGTATGACCGCTAAGATGTTATCTGTATGAACACTGAACTGGATAGGTCCACCATTTACTATAAAACCAAGAGGAACTAGCGCATCTTTCATATTGAAAAGTTGTAATCCTGCTCGAAGCTGAAGAGCTCTTCCAAATTCCTTATGAAACATTCCTCCTACGGAGTTAAAACTAGTCCCGAAGCTATTTCTGTTATTGAAAAAAGCCGTAACACTCATTCCTGAGTGCAGTTCATACCTTCCTGCTAAGAAGATGTTTCTATTCATAGAAGTAGTAAACTCATCTGAATTTTCTTCTGGCGTGAATAAATCTGTAATAGAATCAGTGAACTGCTGAATGGTAGATGAAGTAGAATCCGCTCCATTTAAAAACTCATCCAATTCAAATCCAGCATAGCTAATTTCCTGATTAGCCAATTGGTAATTCTGTACTTTCTGAACCCAAGTGACTGTTCCAATATCTGTAGCAGATGCTTCTAAAGTCAGTTTTTCTATTGGCTTATAGGTTAAACCTACATCCACACCGAATCCTTGATTACCATCCACAGAAAGTGGTAGGAACTGTCTAGTTTCTAATTCATCAATTTCCAGACTATCCGCTCCAGAAGTTCTGTAGTCAAAACTTCCATCTATAGTTATGGTATAGTCATCAGCATTAGTCCTTAGCCCAAAAGCAGTGTTTTCTGTATATGCCGCAGCTATACCATTATAAAAATTCAAATTAGTCCCTAGGTTAAGTTTATTATCCATCAAACTTACAGACCCTCCAAGGAAATAATTTACGTAAGCAAAACTGTTAATAGCAGTGCCATCTAAAGATAATCTCTGACCAATTAGATCTGGATGACCATTTCCTTTCCAAGCTAATTCTAAGAAATCTCTTGTGTACGTGAATCTATTCTCTAAATGACTGGTGGCTCCCACTCTTAACTGAACATTTCCAAATTTCAATCCTAGAGAAAATGCCGGAATATTGAATTCATTCAGCAGATGATTTTGATCATCTAAGCCATCTATAAGTCCGCCAAAATCTACTTGTTTATCGACTATTCCATCAGAATAGCTAAAGCCTGTAT
>CAZTVP010000544.1:0-2094 GCA_964616995.1 uncultured Comamonadaceae bacterium | reverse complement strand
TTCCTGCAATCCCTCCGCTTAGTCTGTCTGATAATTTCTGTGAGAAACCTAAATCTAAGCTGAACTCTTGTGGTGTAAAGTCTCTTATAACAGAACCGTTGATATCAGTGAACGTAATAGTACCCAGATCGAAAAATCTGATACCACCAGTTATGGCCTGTTTATCATTTAAAATCTTGTAAGCAGTAAGATAGGCTAAGTCCATATCGTTAACTAACGCTCTTAACCATGGAGAATAAGACAAGCTAATTCCAAAATCAGGTTGATCTGCCTTAGTTCTAGCTCCACTCATTTCTCTCATAAACGAAAGCTTGGCTACATTATAATGAAGTGAGTTTCCGTCAGGAGAAGTAGCAGCTCCAGCATCTCCAAGTGCTCCACCTCTGGTGTCTGGAGCTATTAGTAAGAAAGGAACTGCAGTAGTAATGGTATTTAAGTCTTGCCCAGTTCCGAAACCTTGAGTTTCATCGGCAATAGTTTGAGCTTTTCCAAGAAAAGACAAACTCAAAAGACCTGCGATTAAAATTAGTTGCTTAGTCATTTTTAATCCTTTTAAAAAGGTGTGCAAATATACGTATTGTTTAGGTACTTGGTTTCTTATTTCAGTAGCACTAGCTTCTGAAACTCTTCGGTGCTTAAGCCTTCTGGAGTGGTAATTTTCACTCGGTAAACATAAACTCCTCGAGCTAGCTCATCACCAAAATCATCTTTTCCATTCCAGCTGATTCCGCTAGCTCTGTAACCAGAACTCTCTATTCTGTTATTTATTGTCTTAACTAGATTTCCGCCCACAGTAAAAACTTGTATTTCTACATCAAGCGTATTACAAGCCGCATTATGTTCAAACATAAACTCGGTGTATGTAGTAAAAGGATTAGGATAATTTAAGACATGATCCAGTGCTAATTCTTCACTCGTTACTACAGTGAACTCTATGGTTTCTTCTGAAGAGTTGTTATGCGTATCCCAAGCCTTAAGCGTAAGAGTATGATCTCCTTCATCAAGTTCTGAAAGTTGGAAACGAATTTCTCCAGACTGAAAGGAGTCTTCGTCTGCAGAGTAATAATCATTTAAAATGATGGCGTCAGCGGTGTTCTGATCTATTACTGCTTTGAGGTCATGTCCTATCCCATTTCCTACAGTATTAATTCCATTTTCATCCTGAAGCTTAGCTAAAAGAATAGGTATTTCATCAGTTACTCCTCCGTTAATAAAATCAGTATTATTCATGAATAAGTCTATCAAAGGACCTTCTTCATTCAATTCAATGTCATCTGCGGAACTTCCTATTAAGAAACTAGTGGTTTGTCCATGCGCATCTAAACTTCCATCCACAGCATAGTAAGAGATTCTTCCATCACCGACTTGGAAATTAATATCTCGAGGAATGACAAATTCGAACTCGAAATTCCCATCAGTAACAGTTGCTTTACCATTATAAAGGACGTTATCCCTTACATCAAATGGGTAAGGAGAGTTAGAAGGTTGATCACCAACATCATTGGCTCGGGAGAATACAATTTTTTCCTTATCATAAACAGTTGGATATACAAACCCATTAAAATCAGATAAGATGTTTCCCTCATCATTACCTATGAAACCACTTATAGTGACTGTTTCAAGTGCTTTGAGTGTATCAGTGAACTGCTCTATGGGTATTCCATTAATAAGGGTAGTGTAAACTTCCTCTTTTGGATGAACCATTATTACTGCGGGGTCCCCTATTAAGCTGAAGTTCTTTTGGTTGGTTCCGCCTACTTGATTTTTAGTTAGTCTGTAGGTTTCTCCGATGCTAATATCTGATGGAGTTTCAGGCCCAAAAGCATTGGCATAATATCTTCTTGCTAATCCTTGATTACTTCCACTGAATACTATACGAGTAGTTGTTAACATGGCTATGGCCCCACCATCCGGATTCAAGAAAATAAGCTCACCAGCAGATAAGAAATCTGGATCGTCATACCTTGTCAATTCACAAGTAGCAGTAACAAATACTGCCAATCTGTTACTATTTGTCCAATTACGAATGGTAGGAATGTCTAAGATCCGTTCATGCGCCCAGCCTTTTTCTCCTCCATGCCCTATATAGTTTAC
>CAZTVP010000543.1:0-2099 GCA_964616995.1 uncultured Comamonadaceae bacterium | reverse complement strand
ACTAGGACTTGTGGAGTTGGTGTATTATCTGTGGTAACGGTAATAGAGGCATTTCCAGATTCGATGGTCCAGAGCCCAGTATATCCAGCAGGAATTGTGCCTTGCGGATTGAATATCATGAATGTTCCACCTGTAAAGCACTTTTCTAAATTTGGTCCTGCTAAACCGTATCCTAAACTGTAATCACAGGTGCCATCATCTTCCGTGGCGAATTGGTTAAAGTTTTCTGCGGTAAAATCTGTACAGCCTAACACTGGAGAAGAACCATAAGTGTCACAGCTGCCATCATCATAATCCGCATTTGGATCATAGTTAGAAGCTTCTAAGAATGTACAACCTACATAAAGACAAGAACCATCATCACAATTAGCATCATCACAGTAGTTAATGGCTTGAGAATCCGTACAGCCATCTGGTAAAATACAGGTACCAGGATCAGTAGCCAATGGATCATAATTACAAGCTGTTTCATCTTGACAGCCTTCTATTTCTGCGGCATCACAAACTCCGTCTCCGTCAGAATCGGAGTCTCCACATCCGCATAGTCCAGGCTGGGTTTTATTTGGGTCGTTCGGACAATTATCTACACAATCTGCGGTTCCATCATTATCTGAATCAGTATCAAGCACACCACAGCCACATATTCCGGGATCGGTTTTGTTCGGGTCTAAAGAACAGATATCATCACAATCAGATGTACCATCGTTATCGGAATCTATTTCTTCTACGGTCCCTGTTCCATCTGTTTCTCCAGAACACTCCTCACAAGCTAATGAGGCATAAATACAAGTAGCAGGGTCAGTTGAAGCTGAATTATAGTTACATGCCATAGGATCTTGACATCCGGAGACTTCATCATCATCACAAACACCATCTCCATCTGCATCAATTATTATCCCCGTGGGATTGCCACTGGTATTTAACTGCCAAAGTTCCCACCTTTCAGTTCTGAACCTATCTGTGAATCCATTCCAACCTATATTATTATTCATGTGCAATGTGCAATTACTACTTGAGCTTGGACACTCATAGCTATTTCCTAACCAATTTCTACATATGACTCCTCCACTATTATTACTAAAGAAAGAAAAATCATTAAATCCATTTCCAAAAGTTAGTCCTGAAGTAGAATTTGTAATATGAATTTCTCCCGGAATGGCTGGATACACCTCATTAAAAGAAACTGAGAATAGAAAATTATCATCTAGTCCAGTTTGAGTGGCTCCATCAGAGTCCCAAACTCCTTCGTTATATCCTCCATAAATGTATCCCTGTTCAGAAACTGCCACTATTAAAGTATGAGACAAACCATCTACAGCCTGATGTACGAGAGCCGCATTTGATCCAGATACTTCAGAGTCCCACACTAAATCAGCTTCAAACTCAAATCCTGATGGTAACCAAGATTCGATTAATGCCTGCTGGGATTCAGTCACAATCGCTGAGCCAGGTGTTAATGAAGTTTCACATTGACCATAAGCATTAGAGGTAGTCAGTGCTGACAAAATGACTAATGTCATTAGTTGGTTAAATAGATCTTTCATCTGTTGAAAAGGTTTAAGTATTTGATTTTGGATGCAAATTTCATTACTTGCATAGGACTAAACCCCACATTTAAATGTGGTTTTTAATGGGAGGAGTGAACCGAATATTGCACCGCAGATACTAACCTATGACTAATAATAGCATACGCATACTAGTAGTAGAGGATGATTTAGTCATCATTCATGACATCACCAGACTTCTCAGAAACGAAGGGTTCGAGACCGTGTACACCGCCAACACTCCTACTAAGGCCGTAGATAAACTGGCTAATAAAGAGATCGACCTCGTTCTTTTAGACATTAATCTGGGAAAGGAACAGAATGGAATAGACATAGCTAGAATCATAAAATCTAAATACAAAGTTCCGTTCATATTCCTAACTTCTTATTCAGATAAGGCTACACTATCTGAGGCGTTTGAGCATAATCCTAACGGTTATTTGGTAAAACCATTTCAAGAAAAAACACTGCTAAGCACTATCTATCTGGCGGTGCAAAATTTTCAAGCTACCAACCAAAAAATCAATCTGGATAATATAAAAGTAGATTTAACTA
>CAZTVP010000542.1:0-2105 GCA_964616995.1 uncultured Comamonadaceae bacterium | reverse complement strand
CAAGTTACTGTATATAGCGCCACTGGAAGTATAGTTAACGAGGTGCAAAGACAGTCTAATAAAGCGACTATTAATACCAGCGACTTAAGTTCTGGCATGTACTACATAGAATTCAGAACTGGAGAAAGCGCTATTAAGAAGAAATTCATAGTACGTTAATATTAAAGTCATTCTCATCTTTAACCACTATCCTTCTGCTCCGTTGACCTCTCTAGAATTTAAAAGAAACATACTGCCGCTTAAGAATAAGATGTTCAGGTTTGCTATGTCTTTTTTAAAACTAAAGCATGACGCAGAAGATGTGGTTCAGGATGTGATGATAAAATGTTGGGAGACTATAAAAGAACCTGCTTCCATAGAAAACATAGAAGCTTTTAGTATGACGCTGGTTAGAAACAAGTCATTAGATAAGCTTAAGAAGAAAGGAAGAAGATATGATGAGATAACTGAAAAGTTTGAATTATCAGCTGCACAAGAAACTCCCTACCAAAAAGCAGAACAGAAAGACATGCTCACTCAAATGAGAGGCCTTATAGAAAAACTACCAGAGAACCAGCGTTCAGTGCTAGTTCTGAGAGATATAGAGGGCTTTTCTTATGATGAGATAAGTGAGATTTTAGATATGAATATGGGGCAGGTGAAGATTAACCTGCACCGCGGAAGAAAACAAGTGAGGACTCAATTATTAGAAATACAGAGTTATGGATTACAACGTAGTTAAGGAACTAGTAGAAAAATTCTGGGATGGCGAATGCTCAGAAACCGAAGAAAATGCACTGAGGGAATACCTGAGGTGGCATGATGATGTGCCTACAGAGTTTTTAGCTACTAAAAAATACATGGCGCTCCAGCATGAAGAAACCCAAGAAGGTCTTTCTCTCGATTTCGATAGAAAAGTGCTAGACGCCCTTTCTAATAAAAAGAGCAAGAAAGCCAACTTCAAGCGAATTTATGCTACTGTAGGAGTAGCTGCTGCTTTGGTGGCGTTCGGGTTCTTTGCACCGCAGTTTATAAAAAAACCAACAGAGCCCCTAGCCGTGGAAGATACTTATGAAGACCCGGAGCAAGCTTTTTTAGAAGTAAAGAAAGCACTCATGATGGTATCTACTAAAATCAATCACGGAAAAGAATACAGTAAAGAATTAACCCATTTCAGTTCTGCTAAAGAACAGATTCAAGCACAATAACTTATGAAGAGAATAACACACTTCAAGTCCATTTTTACTCTGGCAGTAGTACTACTTACCACTGCATTAAACATGGTAAATGCACAATCTAACGCAGTAGAGAAATACTACTCTAACTACGCTGAAGATGATAGATTTACCAAGGTTTCTATTTCGAGTAAAATGTTTAATCTTTTTACCAATTTTAATGCGGATGACCCAGATGAACAGCAAGTAATAGAAACCATTAGCAAGCTAAAAGGACTTAAAATTCTAGTAGGAAATGAGATAACTGAATCTGCAAGCATTTATAAGTCAGCCTTATCTACCGCCTCTTCTCACTTTGAAGAACTGATGACAGTAGAAAATGCTGACCAGGAAATGGTGTTTTACATTCAAGAAAGTAATGGCACCATCACTGAATTACTCATGCTTATGTATGAAGGCACTGGTGTAATGATACTCTCATTAGTGGGAGACATAGATTTACAAGAGCTTTCTAACCTAAGCGACAAGATGGAAATAGAAGGTTTCCAAGAATTTAAAAACTTAAAATCCAATTAAAAAAATGAAATATCTACTCATAATAATAGCTGCACTTAGTTTCACTCAAGCTACAGCACAATCAAGTACGCTCCAGTCATTTCAGACCAAGCATGAAGAAAACGGATACAAGGTTTTCCTTTATCAGTCTGTAATTAGAATGCTAAATAAAGATAATAATGATGATTTCAATCAGTTAGTAAGAAACCTAGATCATATCAAAGTAATTATAACAGATTCTGCAGAAGTACCTGCTAAAACAGAATATAAAACCCTAGTAAAAAGTATTACGGCAGAAGGATATGAGGAACTGCTCATGGTGGATAATAAGGATATGAAAGTCTCTATCTATGAAAAGTCAGATAATAGTTCTGAAAAACAGTTCGTAGCTTTTAT
>CAZTVP010000541.1:0-2113 GCA_964616995.1 uncultured Comamonadaceae bacterium | reverse complement strand
TCACCTGTTTCTTTATCCTTCACATATCCTGAGATGGTAAATTTTTCCTGCGCTTCTAACGCAAAACACCAGAAGGTGCAAAAAATGAAAATGATTAGTTTTTTGATATCCATAGGTGTCAATCGTATGGTTCTGTAAAGATAGCTTCTGTAGAAAAACGCAAAAAAAAACCTGTCATTATAAGTGACAGGTTTTAATTATATCTATTTTCTTAATATTACCCTTTGTAAAATCCAGCTTCTTTAGCTCTCTTCAGCGCTTCTTCTAAACCTACTTTATTGATTATTCTCATTCCTTTAGCTGAAAGCTTTAGTGTTATAGCTTCATCACTACCATCTAGGTAATACTTCTTTTTGAAGAGGTTTGGATAGAATTTTCTCTTAGTTCTATTTTTAGCATGAGAAACATTGTTTCCCACCATAACTTTCTTTCCTGTAATTTGACATACTCTAGCCATAATCGAACTCTTTTAAAAATAGGAGTGCAAAAATACTACTTTTCTTCACTATTGACCAAACCTATTCTATTAATTCTTTGCGCAGCAAATTTAAAGCAGAATTACTGGTCATTCTTATGTTTCTCATTCGGTTTTTAGAGAAGTTAAACAAGTAGCTAGTCACCTTGTTTTCAGTAGCTAAACCTACCCAAACTGTACCTACAGGTTTGTCATCAGTAGCTCCTCCAGGTCCTGCTATACCCGAGGCAGAAATACCATAAGTAGTACCGAATTTTTCTCTGACTCCAGAAGCCATTTGTTCTACTACCTGTTTACTCACTGCCCCAAACTTCAATAGATCTTCTGAATTCACACCCACTAAGTTTTCCTTGGCATCATAAGAATATGTGACAGCGCTCCCTTCATAATATTTAGAGCTTCCTGGCACACTGGTGATTAAATGACTCATGTAACCACCTGTACAACTCTCAGCAAAACTGAGCGTTTCTCCGCGTTTTTCCAGAAGTGTGCCCACTACTGATGCTAGTGAATCATTATCATATCCGTAAACTATATCTCCCAAAATTTGCACCGCTTGTTCTACCCTAGAATCTACCTGCTTTTTTATGTCAGACTCATCTTCTCCTACTCCGCTTACCCTTAACTTAACCAGTCCAGCAGAAGGTAGATAAGCTAAACTAAGTCCCGATGCTCTGAGTTTATTCTCCCAGCTTTCTAATTTCTGCGCTATTCTACTCTCACCTACTCCTACAGTTAATATGGTTCTATTATAGACATAAGGCGTGGCAAAGGTGCTAGCAATTCTATCAAAAACCTCATCTCTCATCATTCCCTTCATCTCATTAGGAACTCCAGGCATACTCATGACCACCTGACCTTCTTTTTCAAACCACATTCCACTAGCTGTTCCTCTTACATTTCTGACTATATGGGCTTTAGTGGGAAGGTTAGCCTGTTCCAGATTAGCTGGAAGCGGGTCTCTACCTTTAGAATTAAAGTATGCCGTTATACCAGCTTCTACTTCTTTATCTCTGTAGAATTCACTTTCGAAATATTCTGCTAGGGTACTTTTAGTAATATCATCCTGAGTAGGGCCCAAACCTCCTGTCATAAGCACGAGATCCACACGACTTAAACTCTCGTTTAAGGAGTTTACTATCTCATTTTTTTCATCAGAGATAGTAATGATTCTGTTTACCTTAACACCTCTTTTAGCAAGCTCTTCACCTAACCATGATGAGTTAGTATCTATGGTTTGACCTAAAAGAATTTCATCTCCAATGGTTATTATTTCTGCTTTCATAAAAAGGTATTGATATTTTTACGGCAAAGAACTTGTATTCAATTTTAGAAAAACTCAAGAAATGAAAAAAATTTTCACTCTGGCCATTATTACTCTAATGTTAAGTGGATGCTCAGAAAAAGGTCTTCAAACACTTAACGATATTTTAGAAGCTACCACGGCAGGAGAAGGAGTCATAGAAAATGGCTTAACTAATGAGGAAGTGATAGCAGGTCTAAAGGAAGCTCTCACAGTGGGAGCTGATACAGCAGTAACATTAACCTCTAAATTAGATGGATTCTATAAAAACCCTATGATCTACATTAATTTTCCTCCAGAGGCTATTAAGGTAAAAAACACACTCGTAGATGCTG
>CAZTVP010000540.1:0-2123 GCA_964616995.1 uncultured Comamonadaceae bacterium | reverse complement strand
ATAAGCATAGACCTTTCCTTTGTACTTTAGGAAACAACTAAGAATCGGACAATTTTCGTTTTGTAAATTTGAGTTAACACGATAGGTAATGGAGTATTTAGCGTAGAACTTTGTATCCTTTTTTAGTCCTTCTTTCCAGATAAACTCTTCACTAAATCCTTCATCAGGGTTTAAAATGAAGTTATACTCGCTCTGATTACTTTTCTTAAAATCTTCGAAGCTATTTTGAAAAACCTCATAAGAATGAACTACAGAAAAAGCATTAAGGTCTTTAACTCCACCACTAAAATCCGGTTCGTAATCTAATAGTAGCTTATCATCATCAGAAACTGTGGTACTAAGAAACACCTTTTTATAATAAGCTTCAGTCATTCTGTAGTCATGCAGAATGTATGACTTCAACTGCCACCACTGGAATAGATTCAGCACTAATGTCCCTACGATGAATACAGAAATTAGTCCTTTGGAAATTAGGTTCGTTCTAAAAATGCGGTGTAATAAAAACCCCATAGCCAAAATCAAAATCGGATATAAGGTAATCACTGGTCTGCATGAATAACTAGATCCATACCACCACTCTGTCCAAGAGGAAAGCAAGTAAAACGCAACTGAGAAATAGAGAATACTAGGCCAAAACAGTTTTTTGTTTGTTCGAAACATGTAAACAAACCCTAAAATACCAAGCACCATAACCGGTGTGTATAGAAGCCAGCCCTTTTTAAAACTGAAAAGTACCTGCTTGAAATAAGGAGTCATAAAATCAAGGCCTACCCCAGGATTGTTATAAGAATCTACTACTGGCTTCCCTGTTTCTACTGTCCAATAAAGCATCTGAGGAGACAAAATAATTAACCCTACTCCTATAGTGATCAAAAGTGACATTCTCTTCTTCCAAAGAAGATTAGCCTTTTCCTTCAGACTTTCAATATTGTAAACTCCATAAAAAAGAGGAAATAATCCTATTAAGATTTCGCTAGGTTTTACGAGTGTCATAAGCGCTATACCCGCTCCTATGGCTATGAGATTTTTCCTGCTAAAACTCTCATGCCATTTGATAGTATGCCATATCACCCAGCAAACGAGTAAAAAGAGGACATTCACCGTTTCCAAGTTCTTTTCTATAAGATGGTGTACAGTATTGGTTCCTAAGTAGGTTATTATAATTAAAGCTGCTACTAGCTTATCTGGAAAGAATCTTAGCAGAATTTTGCGCAGCAGAAACGCACCACAAATAGTATAAAAAACCGCTCCTACAATTAAAGAATAGACATAAGGCTCACTGAATCCATCCATGGGATAACCTAGCAGAAATGCCAGAAAATGCGCAATTAAAAACCACGGAATGTAGAAGATAGCCTTCCCCATCATGAAGAAAAACATATCTCCTCCCTTTTCACTGTAGGTTATGAAGTATAATGTTCCAGCTAGATCATTTTCCTTTACCTCTCCTTCCAACCAAGATTTATCTTCAAGCCAAATATCTCCATGTACAATAGCAGCAGGCAGATAACTGTAATAGCCTAAAATATCCCATGAGATCTCTTTATCTGTGATATTAGAAAATCTGGTCAGCACCAAGAACGCTGCTACTCCTACTAGAACTAAACCTGACCAATTAAATTTCCAATTCATATTATCCAAACAAAATGTGAAAGTAAGCAGATTTGACTTCTTGACTGACTACTTTTGAGCTCATGAGTATAAGAAACCTTTCTATCCTTATTTTTTCCTTAACAGTTATCTCCTGTACTGAAAAGAGAGCTCCATACTCCTTTTATGTGGCAGGTCACATCTCTGGAAGAGCGGAAAGCATGAATGGTGGAGCTAGTGACGCATTTGTAGATCAGTTTGAATTTATCAGAGATTATCCTGAGATGAAATTCGGGGTGCTGACTGGTGATGTAGTTAAAACTGGTGCTGACGGAGAGTGGGAAGCAGTAATAAAAGATATGGAAGCATTAGGTTTACCCTATTACTTAGCGCCTGGAAACCACGACTATGAAACTCCTGAAAATCTAGTTAAAAACTTCCCCATAGCTTACCAAGGATTTAAGATGGAAAATGATCTTCATCTAGTGCTGGACGCTACTGCTAATGGCTGGAATATTGAAGGAAATCAACTT
>CAZTVP010000539.1:0-2127 GCA_964616995.1 uncultured Comamonadaceae bacterium | reverse complement strand
ATCTCCATATCCAATTCCTAATCCTTTATAAGGTATACCATTTGAAGATACAGCTTCATCATAAGATAGGGGTTGAAGTGTAGACACAGGTCCTGCATTATCTACTTGGTCATAATCTTGGTAAGGTCCTTCAAAGAAATCTACTCCAACTGCTGGTGGATTCTCACCATATCCAGGACTAGAATCTGAACTCGGATCTACTGGATTACCGTTATAGCAGAATCCTAGACCTCTTTGTACATCACATCCTACATAATCATCTACTGCAGTTCCAAGGTCGGCATCTACCCACTGACCAAAATATGTGTCATTCAAGTTAGTAGTACCTCTATTTATGAGCACATAATTATAGAAGGTCATGTTATTGATTTCATCATTGGTAGCAAAAGCAAAGGCCTGTGCTCTGATTTCCATACCTATAGGTTCACTATTAGTTTCGGTATGAATGTTCCCTTTATCGTTAAATATCCACCAATAGTTTTGATCACCGAATAACGGAATGGTATCCTCTCTAGACTTATTGGAACAATCGACATCTCCAGCAAGGTCATACCAAGGATAGTCACCTTCATCAACTTCATAATCTCCATCACCATCTCTATCAAAGAATGGAGCCAGGTAGTAGTCTTGAGCTAAACCAGGGTTTCCATGTGCTGGATATGAATAAAACTCAGATGGAGTTATGTATCCTTCAGGAAATTCCTCACTTACATCACATTGAGGATCATTTAAACAATCATAGTAACTCCTATGTTGAGCCGCCCACTGACGTTCAGTTAGATAAAATCTATCATATTGCTCACAAGTGGCTTCATCTATTTCTGCTGTTCCATCTGTAGTTAGAGGTCCAGGCCAGAAATCATTACCATCTGCTCTAAAGGTTACTGCTGCCAGTTTTAACTGCTGATCAGGACTAATTCCACCAAGCCAAAGTGCTCCAGCATATATAACTGAGACTTCTCCTTCAGCTGGTATTCTGTAGAAAGCTCTACTGGTAGATCTATCCTGCCACATACTTCCCCCAGTTTCTATTAGAGCTCTTACATTATTATACTGTAATAACACAAGCTCAGTAGCTGGAGAACATGCTGCAGCTTTTTCAGTAGATTCTTTAGATTCACCTGGACTACGCCAGTTATAATCTAAACTGAAGGATTGAATACAAATGAATAGTAGTAACGATAACAGCGATAAAGATTTCGTCATGTTCATTTTTTTCAGTGTTTTTAAATTAGAATTGAAGGCTTAGTCCTAGTCTAATAGTTCTAGGAGAAACTAAGTTTCTAAAATCGTTTACGTAAATAGTGTACAAGTCAGTAAATGATTGAGAGTCATTTTGACTTAAAATGTTTTGTTCAGCTTGTGGAGATGCTAACCAGCCATCGTCATCTGGAGTTCCTGTAAATCTGTACACATCTATGATGTTTCTTGAATTTAGGACATTATTTATGAGGATATACGCATTTAGATTGGCTGTCTTAGCATCATCTCCTTCCTTATCATTAAGCTTAAGCGTGAAGTTCTTGTCTATTTGTAGACTTGTATTAAATAACCATGGAAGTCTAGATCCATTTATGGTTCCTCTTGTAGCAGGGCTAATTTCACCTGTTATAGGTGTAGCTAATTCCTGAGCTGTATATGGAGTTCCAGATCCTAGATCTCCAACTACATTTATTCCAAAATCAGCCAGTATAGGTTTCCCGAACACTATAGGCCCGTTATAATCTTTGTTAGAACCGTATCTATAGTCCATAGTTAAAACAAATCTGTGTCTTTGATCTCTGTCTGTAGGGTTGGTAGTTCTTAAGTTAGGTAATCCAGCATTAATAAGTGCTAAAGCTGATTCTACATTACTACCAGTTCCATCAGCAAACTGTAATGTATAAGAGGCATTCATCCTTATATTACCTGTTCTTCTTAAGTCATAATTTAGGGTTAGACCTTTTACATTTCCGAAGTCTAGGTTACCAAATGCTCTGTATTGTCTAGGATAAGCTGCAGTAAAGTTTCTAACTTGAATGTCATCTCTTTGTTCTCTGTAGAATGCGGCTATTTTAAGAGATGATGTTTTAGTCAGTACCTGTTGGAAACCTAGCTCATAGTCTACTGTTCTGGTTGGTCTTAAAT
>CAZTVP010000538.1:0-2128 GCA_964616995.1 uncultured Comamonadaceae bacterium | reverse complement strand
CACGCTGATGCAGAGGAGGACATTCAAGTTCAATTCTGACTTTTTATACATAATCCATATAGATGAATTACAAGAATACTAACGCAGCTCGCACCACGGTAACTCGTGACCTTAAGACCATAGATGGTAAAACAGATGGTAATATTTATGAAGCCATAGTAGTAATGGCTAAAAGGTCTAATCAGATTTCTAAAGGAATGAAAGAAGAGCTAATAGCCAAGCTAGAAGAGTTTGCTACTACTCAGGATAACCTAGAAGAAATCTTTGAAAACCGTGAGCAGATAGAGATTAGTAAATTCTATGAAAGACTTCCTAAACCACACGCTATTGCGGTACAGGAGCTTTTAGAAGATAAAATCTACATGAGAAATCCAGATGAGACTGATTCATCTGAAGAAAAAGAAGATTAATCTACACCAGTATAGATAAATGAAAAAGATGGCTCTGACCATCTTTTTTTTTACCACCTAAAACGTGATTAAAGGAAAGAAAATACTACTCGGAATAACAGGAAGCATAGCCGCCTATAAAAGCGCTATGCTCATTAGAGAGCTTATTAAAAAAGGTGCAGAGGTAAAAGTAGTATTGACACCATCAGCACTGGAGTTTGTGACTCCGCTTACACTAGCTACATTGGCTAAAAACCCGGTATATTCCGACTTTACAGAAAATAAAGATACCGGAGAATGGACTAATCATGTGGACCTAGGTTTGTGGGCAGATCTCATGCTCATAGCTCCTATTTCAGCCAATACACTGAGTAAAATGACCACTGGAGCATGTGATAATTTCCTCATGGCTACATATCTCAGTGCTAAATGCCCAGTAATGATAGCTCCTGCCATGGACTTGGACATGTATGCTAATGCCGCTACACAGGAGAATTTATCTACGTTAAAAGAAAGAGGAATAACCGTCTTAGACAGCCCAGCAGGAGAATTAGCTAGTGGACTTTCAGGAAAAGGACGCATGGAAGAACCTGAAGAAATAGCTAATGCAGTAGAAGAGTTTTTCATGGGTAACGCTCCTTTGCGCAGGAAAACAGCTCTAGTAACCGCTGGCCCCACCTACGAAAACATAGATCCAGTGAGGTTCATAGGTAACTATTCCTCTGGGAAAATGGGATTCAGAATAGCAGAAAAACTAGCTGAAAGTGGAGCTACAGTTCACCTTGTTTCTGGGCCTTCATCTCTTTCTACGGATGATCCTAACATTCACCTTACTAGGATAACCTCAGCTAGAGAAATGCTAGCCGCATGTGAAAAGGTGTATGGCCAAGTAGATATCACCATAGCAGCAGCGGCTGTAGCAGATTACAGACCTGAAAATGCGGCAGATAAAAAGATAAAAAGGGAAAAAACGGGTGAAATGACTATTCATCTAGTTCCTAATCCAGATATCATAAAAACACTGGGAGCTAAGAAGAAAGAAGATCAGTTCAATATGGGATTCGCGCTGGAGACGAATAATGCGGTAGAGAATGCCCAGCGAAAGATCGAGTCTAAAAACCTAGACGCTATCGTTCTAAATAGTTTAGAAGATGAAGGAGCAGGATTCGGTGTGGATACAAACAAGGTTTCTATCATAGATAAAAACAATAAAATAACTAGATTTGAGTTGAAATCTAAGGCTGCCGTAGCGCAGGACATAGTAGATTTTATCATTTCCAAAACAGCTAAATGAAAAACGTATTTCTAGCCTTTCTAGGTTGTATGATGTGCTCGCTGAGCGGGATTTCTCAGGAATTCTTGTGCGAGGTAAACGTCCTCTCTCCTAACGCTCAAGAAGAGAATGTGGCTATTTATGACATCATAAAGACCAGTATAGAGGAGTTCATGAACAGCAGAAAATGGACAGATGATGACTATGAGTTTTATGAACGTATAGAATGTAGCATCCAAATCACCATAGACGATGCCATTACCCAAAACCAATTTGCTGCCAGCATTCAGATCCAAAGTAGCCGCCCAGTTTACAACTCAGATTATAAGACTCCGCTTTTCATAGTAAATGATAACGACTTTAATTTCAGGTTTCAGCCTAATACACTAATTCAGTTCAGTTTAGATCAGCACAGAGATAACTTGTCTTCAGTTCTTGGATTTTATGCGTACTACATTTTAGGTAT
>CAZTVP010000537.1:0-2135 GCA_964616995.1 uncultured Comamonadaceae bacterium | reverse complement strand
GGTATTAGGACTTAATGTAAGAATACCAGTTTGGGTATTATCTTTCGCGGCTGTGCCTGTATTCGCTTATCTGGTTCAGAATAACTCTACTAAAATATTAGCATCTGTTTTTGAAGATATGGGACTGCTTCAATTTTTACTGATAATGCTTCTTTTAATCGTTTTGGTTTATCTAGTATTCATTTCGATATTCAAATTGTCATTGAAAGAAGTCTCTAAGCTAGGAATGGTTTGTATCCTTACTTTATTTATTACTGTATTCTGGTCATTCTTTGAGCAGTCTGGTTCAGCGCTTACAAATTTTGCGGAGCAAAATGTCAGTCTAGTAGGACTTAATGCTTCACAGACCAACTCTATTAACCCGTTTTGGATTATGGTTTTAGCTATCCCATTTTCATTGATGTGGAAAGCCTTAGACAAGAAGAAAATGAATCCAAGAACGCCTATTAAATTTGGATTGGGTATAGCTCAGTTAGGTCTTGGTTTTATCATCTTCTCCTTAGCTGCAGGTTCTGCAGATGCTAATGGAATGGTGCCTATGATATTTTTAATTTTCGGATACTTATTCCTTACTACAGGAGAGCTTTTCGTTTCACCTATAGGTTTATCTAAAGTTACCGAATTAGCTCCAGCATGGTTAACAGCCTTTTTAATGGGAGTTTGGTTCCTTTCTAGTTCTTTTGCTCATTACATAGCTGGTGTTATAGCTAAAATGACTACAAGTGATGGAGGTTCTGATGGATGGATTCAAAGTACTGCCAAAGGTATTACTGGAATGGATGCAGCAGCACTAGAAGGAGCTTCAGAAGGAATGATAAATCTGGCTAACTATACAAACGTATTTGCACAGATAGGAATAGTATCTCTGATTATAGCAGGAATCTGCTTATTGCTTTCACCTGTTTTCAATAAGATGATGCACGAGGTTCACTAAGAATCTTGACAAAACATACTCAAAAGACCGTCCAATGAGACGGTCTTTTTTTTGCCTTTTTTGGGTAACCTTTTGTTAACTTTCACGGTAAATTTGTCACTATATTGCACCGCTGAATTAACCCCTAAAAAACTAAGGACAAAGGACATGAGTGAAACCGCTAAAATCATTCTAGAAGGAAATGAATATGAACTACCAGTCATTACTGGAAGTGAAAATGAAAAGGCAATAGATATTAGTAAACTGAGAGGGATGACAGGTTATGTTACCCTAGACCCTGGATTCAAAAATACAGGCTCTACTAAATCAGCTATTACTTTCTTAAATGGTGAAAAAGGTATTCTTAGTTATAGAGGTTATCCTATAGAACAGCTAGCAGAAAAAGCAAGCTTCATAGAGGTAGCATACCTTCTAATTTATGGTGACTTACCCAATAAAGACCAACTGAATTACTTCAGTGAGAGTATTACGCATCACACACTCGTGCATGAAGATATGAAGCGTTTCTTCGAGGCGTTTCCTACGAATGCGCACCCTATGGGAATCTTGAGTTCTATGATTTCTTCACTTTCTACGTTCTATCCAGAATCTCAGAATCCGAATAGGTCGATAGAAGATATAGATTTAACTATTCATAGACTGATAGCTAAGCTTCCTACGTTGGCGGCTCAGGCTCATAAAAACAGCATGGGTCATCCTACTGTTTATCCTAACAATGAGCTAAGCTACACGCAGAACTTCTTAAACATGATGTTCGGTATGCCTACGGAAGAATACGATATAAACCCTATCGTGAACGATGCTCTGAATAAACTCTTGATTCTGCATGCAGACCATGAGCAGAACTGTTCTGCTTCTACGGTGAGAATCGTAGGTTCATCACAAGCTAACTTATATTCATCTATATCTGCGGGAATAGCAGCATTATGGGGACCGCTTCATGGAGGAGCTAACCAAGCAGTAATAGAAATGCTAGAAGCTATCAAATCTTCTGGAACGCCACTTCAGCATTGGGTAGATAAAGCCAAAGACAAGTCAGACTCTTTCCGTCTCATGGGATTCGGGCATAGAGTATACAAGAACTTCGACCCGAGAGCTAAGATTATCAAGAAAGCTGCAGATGACGTACTAGATGCATTAGGCATAGATGACCCAGTTTTAGACATAGCCAAAGAACTAGAAGCAGTCGCTCTACAAGACC
>CAZTVP010000536.1:0-2136 GCA_964616995.1 uncultured Comamonadaceae bacterium | reverse complement strand
TCACACCTAGTTTTACCTCTCTGAGTTTCTTGAGTTGACGGTCAACTAGTCTTTTACTCTTACTAAAAGTCTTTTCATCCGTCCCTAGGTAAATCTGAAAAAGTCCAGTGTCTGAATAAGGCTGAAAATTGCTTTCTATGTTATAAGCAATTCCATGTTTTTCTCTCACCTCCAGATTCAACATGCTGTTCATAGCAGGGCCGCCTAAGTAGTTATTCATAAGGTGAAAAGCCGTTCGTTTAGAGTCAGCACTGCTGTATGCCAATCCTCCTAAGACATAATGTACTTGGTGCGTTTCTAAATCAAATGCCGCGTGTGTAGGCTTATGGTTTTTAAACGGTTTGCGTTTCTTTTTGGCAGTAGTGCCACTTTGCACCGCCTCAAAGTATTTATGAGCCAATTTCTTTACCCTAGCCAGCGTATGATTCCCTACTATGCTGAGCACCATATTCTGAGAACAGTACTGTTCTGACACATATTTTAGAATCTGCTCACGTGTAAGTCCAGCTACCGAATTTTCCGTGCCTAACACAGGATTTCCCAGCGCATGATTCTTAAAGAGCAATTCCTCAAAATCATCAAAAATTAACTCGCCCGGACTGTCTTTATAACTGCTAATTTCATCTATGATAACATCCTTCTCCTTCTCTATTTCCTTCTCAGGAAAGGTAGAATTCAGGATGATGTCTGCTATAAGCTCCAGACTTCTATCTAGGTACGTATTTAAAAAACTAGCGTATATCCAAGTGTCCTCCTTTCCCGTGTAAGCATTTATTTCCCCTCCTACATTATCCAGCCTGGAGAGGATGTGATACGTCTTGCGCTTTTTAGTTCCCTTAAAAATACAGTGTTCTATGTAGTGCGCCAGTCCTTCTTCACCTTTACGCTCATCTCTAGAACCAGCATTAATCACCACTCCGCAATGGCTCACAGGTCTGTCTGTACGTTTGAAAATTACCCGCAGATTATTGGGTAGTGTAAAGGTGTGAAACTCCATTAGGTAAATTAAAAGCGGTGCAAAGGTAGCTCATCTAATGCATTATCATTATCTCATACAAATGTATTAGAGGCACTAAAAATATCATGCTATTAGCGTATTGTACACGCTTTATGTTCTGCTGACATTTGTATCAAACAAATAACCAAAGTCATGAGTATAGCTCCTTTTTCTACAAGACCTAACACAGCCAACGGAATTTTAATCTTAGATGCACAAGGTTCATCTAGAAGCATGTTATCTGCGCTCATCAGCGGATACCACCGTAGGACAGACCTCATACTTTACGCTAAAAATGCTTCAGAAGCATTAGACGTCATAGAAGTACGCCAGCCATCAGTAGTTTTCCTAGACTTGGACACACTTCAGGCGTCAGATAAGAACATAGTAAACAGCATAAATAGAGAAGAAACAGATGTGGTGTTTCTTATAGAAGAGAACGATCCTATGGCACAGGCTTTTGACCTTAGTAACACTGCTTACCTCACTAAGCCGTATGCCATAGACAACCTGTTACAGGTGCTTGACAAGCTATCTTCTGCTCAATCGACTAAAAATCAAGAAACACCACGTCCTTCTTCTTCATCAGCTGCGCAAAAAATTACCCTCCGTTCACAAGAAGGCATTACATGTCTAGATATGAGTGACATCAGAAGACTAGAATCTGATTCTAATTACACACACTTTTTCCTAAAAAACGGGGAGCGAATAACCATATCTAAGACATTAAAAGAATATGAGAACCTGCTGCCAAGCGGTAGGTTTTTTAGGACTCATCAGAGTCATATAGTTAATTTAAGTTTGGTTAAAAAGTTTCTAAAAGAGGATGGCGGTTACGCACTTATGGATGACGGAACTCACGTGTTAGTTTCCAGAAGAAAGAAAAGCGATTTTCTGTACGCGTTAACTGCATAGGTTATTAGGGTTATTTCTTTTTAGAACACGCGCCACCTCTTCGGAGGTGGTTTTTTTGTTTCCTTTTTTCTGCGGTGCAATGGGTTTTGGATTCGAGATTTGAAATTCGAAATCCGACACTGAACTTTCAAACTTTTAATTAAATATCTTTAATTCCTACTCCTGGTCACTGAGCGAAACGCAGCGAAGTCGAATGTGCCAACTTTCCAACTTTCAAACTAAGA
>CAZTVP010000535.1:0-2140 GCA_964616995.1 uncultured Comamonadaceae bacterium | reverse complement strand
CGCTTACCAGTATGATGAGCATGGCCAAGACTAATTTTAAACTAACTTCCTACATAAATTCTGAAGACGAATTCAGCCAATTCTGGAATCAACTTTTAAAAGAATACAATCGGTCAAAGGAACAGCTTCTATCTCTGGCAGGATATAAAGAACTCATGGAAGAAGAGGAATTCAGTAGGCTTTCAGTGGCATTTAGAGAGAATTTAGTACTCCCTCTGCTGGTGATCCAGCAGTATGCTTTGCAAAGAGTTCAGTCAAACGACTCAGCGTTCAAAGAAGTTTACCAGAAGCTCATTACTAGGTCTTTATACGGAAATATAAATGCCAGTAGAAATAGTGCATGAGCTACTTAGAAAGAGACTATGCGGCCTACTTAGACGTTAGATTAACTCTTTCACCGTTTACGTAAAAGTAGGTAGGAAGTACCCTTCCGAACATTCTACGCCAAGCGTCTGTATCTGTTAAGTATGGACTATTAGATTCTATATTTATCCAGCAGGTAGAATTAGTTCCTGGGGCACGTTCATGTTCAGTAGCTAATTCCATAGTCCATTTTCCCATCCAGCCCATGTTGGTAAAGTTAATTTGATTATAGCTGTTTCTTAATGCAAATCTGCAAGCAGGACCAGAAATCCCGCTGTAATACATTTGATCTATATTTATATTAGCCAGCCACTTAGCATCTATGTTCAATGCTGCATTTTTATAACCACCATTTTCAAAATGACATTTTGTAAACTCTATGTTAGGTACCGTGGTAGCCTCACTATTCACAAGAATACCTTCTTCGACTTCCCAATTCTCTGTTATAAAGTTAGACACCTTGACTAAATTACTGGATTCTATATGCAGTCCTCTGGTCGGAGGTTTTACATGCTTCTTACTTGAAGGCCTAAGCGCATTGCACCTCACAGACTCTATGACTGAAACATTCGACTGAAAGCTATTATGACCATTACCTATTATGCCTAAATAAATGCCTTGATTTCTGTACTGAACCATACAATTTTTAATAGTAGCCATAAGGCAAAACTTCAGTTCAAAGCCCTTTCTCAAAGCCCTAGTATGTACTTCTTCCAGAATAGTGCCATAGTTCCCATGAACCCTTATACCCGAACCTGCGCCAGTTAGTGTTAGTCTTTTTACTACTAGCTTTTTATCTGCGTGCTGTTGACTTTTATACAGTGGATTCTCGAGCATATTAATCATGAATGATTCACTGGTAATTTCCCAGTATTCATCATCTGTATAATTTTCAGGAAGCTCTGGCACATAATTATTCTTGATGGTAGCATAATTCCCCTCTATAATGAACGTTTGACCAATTCCTGCCAAAAAATGTATCTCTTCATATATAGCATATTCTGAGCCGGAAGCTAAGGAAATCACATTCGTGCTTTTAGTTCCGAAATCATAGTTATTCAATACATGCCCCAGGCAGTCACCTTTTTCACCTGAAAATGTAATAAGCTTATCGTTAATTCTGATGTGAGGGCTTGTAACTTCAGCTTGCGTCACTTCTACAGGTTGTACTTCTTCAGGTCTGGTTTCCACCTGCTGAATTTCCTTTTTATTTCCACAATTCACGAATGATAAGACAAGTAGCAGCGCGAACAATTGATTAAAGCGTAAAAAGCCCATTCGAATAATTTTAGTCGGCTAAGATAAAGCCTCTCATCTGAACTGAGAGGATATGAGGCGTTGAGATCAGTAATTTATAAAAGAAAGAAGAATCATAAAATCTGGAGAGTATACTTTAAATCGGGTGAAGCTTTTATTCAAGTTTTTCTCTTTTTAAAAATTGTTCTACTTTAGAAGTCAACTAATTAATGAATAATGAAAACCATAGTGTTCCACGAGTAGCTATGCTCAATGGGAACAATTGGGACATCATACCTGGTATAGCTAATTTTTGGTTATCCGTTATGGGAAACCAGGAAAACACACCAGTTAGTGCTCCACCTGAAATAGATCTAGAGTTCAACTCAGAAGGTAATCCTATGATTTCTTTTTCTGACGGTCTTTGTATCAGTGAAGAGTTTGGTGCTGGAAGCGGTAATATGAGTGTGGCTATTAATGAAGGAACCGATTGGTTTTATCTTGGAGATGACTGCTTATCTGATTACTCTGCACCCAGAGC
>CAZTVP010000534.1:0-2142 GCA_964616995.1 uncultured Comamonadaceae bacterium | reverse complement strand
ATTCATCATCTTCAGTGCTAAAAACGTTCTCCCATATTACTTCACCTTCTGAATCTATCTTAAGGACATAGCCATCCGCACTTGGGTTACTGCTATTGGTCTCTCCTGTTATTAAAAAACCTCCATTTACTGGAGCTATAGAATTTCCAAAATCCCAGTCATCACCACCATAAGTTTTATCCCATTCTACTTGACCTTCTGAGTTAAACTGAACTAAAAGAATGTCATAAGAAGTCTGAGGATTAAGAATACTTCCCAGAGCCAAATAACCTTCTCCATTTTCTACTACCTCATTAAATGAAGCTACTCCGCTTTCGGCATATAAGCTACTCCAAATAAGATTAAGAAGCGTATCTGTTTTTAGAATTAGACCCTTATTCCCGAAATCACCTACAGAACTAGTAGAACCACAAAAGACCAGATTGTCTTCATCGTCTTGGATAACGGAATTAAACTCATCTTCATAAATACCTCCATAGGTAACGTAAAGAGCTGTGTCTTGCTGCGCAAAACAAACCATACAGAATAAGCAAAAGAATACAGTACTAAATAAGCGATTCATCTATGCACAAACTTAAACTAAAATTTATGCTTAAATCCCAGTGCTAGATGTTTAGATACTTCATTAACTCTTCATATCTATCTTTTAAAGAGTCTGAAAAACGCTGTTTCTGATAAGAAGCCTTTATGCTGTAACCATACCTCTCAAAGGTCTGAATGATAGCACTTAAATCTTGACGATTTATTTTTAAGGTAATTTCCAAGAATTCCTGTTCTACAGAAGAAGTAATACTAGCACTTAAAATTTTAGCATCATTTTCTTCCACATGCCTTGAAATCTCCGTTAGGGAATAGTCTCTGCTTGGCATTTCTAACACTAAGACACCACCAGGTTCTCTAACAGATTTTATATCTGTAAGCTGATTCAGTAAATCTGGGGCAGAGATGCATCCTACATAGGTAGTTCCATCCATAGTTACTGGCAGTAAGCTTAGCTTGTAATTAGACATTACGCTTAACGCATCGAATAGGTGCGAATTAGCATCTACAGAAATCTGCATCAAATCATGAGGAATGGAATTAAATGCTTTAGAAGGATTCTCCAGCAGTAAAATCTCTTCTTCAGAAATAATACCAATAAAGATTTCTCCACTTACTACAGGCAGATGCTTCACATCAAACTGTTCCATAAGAATAAGCGCATTCTCTCCACTTTCTCCTGGCGTAAGAACTGGTAATTCTAATGATATGATTTCTGCTGCGTTCATTTAATTCGCTGTGCTAATAATACACTCTTATGAGGTTATACCCTATCTGGTTCACATTGGTTACTACTATCTTTGTGCCAGATAATTCTGACCCGAAAAATATGACTAAACTGAGTGTGAACGTAAACAAAATTGCAACGCTAAGAAACGCACGTGGTGGAAATACTCCAGACCTAATACAAGCTGCTAAAGACATAGAAAGTTATGGTGCGGATGGTATAACGGTTCATCCTCGTCCAGATGAGCGTCATATCAGATACGCTGATGTTTATGAGCTCAAAAAAGTGGTTAAAACTGAGTTCAATGTAGAAGGTTATCCAAACCAAAAATTTATGGATTTAGTTCTTGAAGTAAAACCAGACCAAGTCACCTTAGTACCTGACCCTCCAGGAGCTCTTACCTCTAATGCAGGATGGAATACTATAGAGAATGAAAAGCTGCTAGCTCAAGTGATTCAAGAGCTAAAAAGTGAAGGAATTCGAACTTCCATTTTTATAGAGACTAATTCAGAGATGATTAAAGCTGCGGTTCAGACTGGAACAGACCGGATAGAACTTTATACAGAAAGTTATGCCGATGGATTTACCTCGGATAAAGAAAAAGCCGTAAAACCGTTTACAGAATCTTGTGAACTGGCTACGGAGCTAGGTTTAGGAATTAACGCTGGACATGACTTGAACTTAGAAAATCTCAGATATTTCGCGGTGCAATGTCCAAATCTCCTAGAAGTATCCATTGGGCACGCTTTAATTAGTGATGCCTTGTATCTAGGCTTAGAGAATGCAGTCACCATGTATAAAAGAGTACTTATATGAAACTAAATTTTAGAGTAAGAGGAGAAGGAGAACCGTTGGTAATTATTCATGGTATATTC
>CAZTVP010000533.1:0-2150 GCA_964616995.1 uncultured Comamonadaceae bacterium | reverse complement strand
TGATAGCTGAGGCTGCTGATTTAATTTAGGTCTGCAAAAGGCTTTCCGATTATTCGGGGCATTGTGTACCATAAACACTCAGAAAGTAAGCTATATCAGTAATGTTTACTGCCCCGTCTCCATCAACATCTGCTAAACATTCATCTATACAACCAAAATCCATCAGGAATAAAAAAAGATCTTCTATCGATCTAAAGTTATCTGCATTAAAGTCACCTTTACAAGGAGACTCACAGTCATTACCTCCACCACAGACTCCACATCCATCATAGTAAGCACAACTACCATCATCTATAGTAGCGCTAGCTAAATAATTGCAAGCGTTCATGTTTGTGCATCCTATATCAGTACTAGCTACTACAGAAACAACGCTTTGATTATATACATTTCCATTTTCATCAGTTATCTCATAGTGGTTAACTATTGGAACAAGTTCAGTCGGAGTGAGAGAGTAAACAATATCTCCTTGAGCATCATTTAATCCATATGAAGTTGTCTGACCATTTTCAGTAACATTTCCTTGCATTTTAAACCAACATGACGCACCTAATTCAGCAGTATAATTATTAGCCGCAAATCCTATCTGTGCACCATAGTAATAACTTGTAGGAGCATGAACTAATGAAAGTTCTGTCCCCTCTAACTCGTTAGAACCATATAAATGTGTGTCAGACTCCATGATCTGAAATGTCCAGTCCAAATAAGAATCACCTGCTATACCTACATCATCTTTATAATAGGTCGGAAAACTCTGGTTAGACCAGTCATCCCATTCCAATCCGTTTCCAAGACTTCCATAAAAAGTTAATTTTTGATCTGGATCATCTTCTTTATGAAATACACCTGTTAAAAGTGTTTCTTCCTCAGAAATTCTGATAAAATACGCTTCCTCTGTTTTAAAATACACTCTACTTTCTCCAAGAATTCCAAATAATAATAAACTGAAATCATGCCCATTATCAATGTGCGAAGGGATATTAACCTCCGTATCATTAACCTCATAAACTTGTTCAAACTCTATGAACTCTATAGTAGAAATTACAGAATATGATTCATCCAGATCTAAATTATCTGAATCAGAAATCAAAGAAGGAAAATCAAGTTGTGCTGATAATTGATAGCTAAAAAAGAAGAACGCCAAAGCGAGCTTGAAACAATAGTAATTCATTTTCAATTAATTAAGGTTAATTTAAAAACTCACGGTAGTAAATAAAGGTTGCGTTGTTGTTATAAAAATTTAACCCTTAAAGTAGATGAAGCCCTTCCTATCTCCTACTTTAGCTATTCTAAATTATATTTTAATTCATGGGATTATTAGAAGGTAAAGTTGCCATCATTACTGGAGCATCCAGAGGAATAGGAAAAGGAATAGCCGAAAAATTTATAGCTGAAGGAGCCAAAGTAGCCTTCACTTACATGTCTTCTGAAGAAAGAGCTAAAGCACTAGAAGAAGAACTAGCTGCTAGAGGTGGAGAAGCCAAAGGTTTTAAATCCAATGCTGCAGATTTTGAATCCTCTCAGAAGCTAGCTCAAGATGTCATAGAGTATTTTGGGCGGATAGATATCCTTGTAAATAACGCTGGAATTACTAGAGATAATCTCCTTATGAGAATGAGTGAAGAGCACTGGGATGAAATTATGGAGGTAAATCTAAAATCCTGTTTTAACCTCACTAAAGCAGTAATGAGACCTATGCTCAAAGCCAGAGCTGGTTCTATCATAAACATGAGTTCAGTCGTAGGAGTGAAAGGAAATGCTGGTCAAGCTAATTATTCCGCTTCTAAGGCAGGAATACTCGGATTTACTAAATCCGTAGCACTAGAGCTAGGCTCTAGAAACATAAGAGCTAATGCCATAGCTCCTGGTTTCATAGAAACAGAAATGACAGATGCGTTAGACGAAAAAACAGTTCAAGAATGGAGAGATGCCATCCCACTAAAAAGGGGTGGAACTCCAGATGACGTGGCCAACCTAACAGTTTTCCTAGCTTCTGATATGAGCGCATACATCACGGGTCAAGTGATTAATGTGGACGGTGGAATGTTAACTTAATCTGCCGAAAAGAACTTTGGAAGTACTAACCCAATATCCTTCTTGGTTTATTATTCTTTGTGTAGCGGCTGGAATCATATTCGCTAGTGCGCTTTACC
>CAZTVP010000532.1:0-2150 GCA_964616995.1 uncultured Comamonadaceae bacterium | reverse complement strand
CATTTCGCACCTTTTCAAGCTCTAGCCTTTCATTCTCTGTTAATTCTGGTCTGTCTGGTGATGAACACGAAAACGTGAACAGAATAATCACTATTAGGATCAAATAGGTTTTCATAGTCAGTTTTTACTAGATTTAATTAAAATTAAAAAGCCTCCAACTCCTCCTCTATTTCTTTAACTAATTTCTCAGCTGAAGTTTTAAGCGTTTCATACTTCTCAGCTTTATCATCTATTAAAGCACTGTAGATAAAAAGATGGTTTTGTAAAACGATTTTATTCCTTAAAGATTCATCATTCATATCCACTATGTCAAACTCGTTTACCAAATGAGGAAGAAGTTGTTCAAAGAAATAATCAGCCTGCTTATCACCTAACAATACTGCCACATTTGATTCTTCCACGTAATAAGTTCCCAAAGCCTTTCTCAAATCAAAATTCTCTATCAAACTTAATTTTCCAGAAGACTGCATAGATTTATAAGTATTAGAAACGGGGTCGTGACTTTCTAGGTCTGTAATAGTGGAAAAATAGATAGCTAAGCTATCCGCGTCCGGCTCAGAAATTCTTCTAGCACAAGTCTGAATGTCGCTCACTTGAGCTTGATTAGTTGGGATTTGATAATCACGATACTCTTTTAAATCATAGCTAATCTCCTCTTTTAACGCTTCTAAGTAAAGCTTAAGCTCTGCATTATTCTTTTTGTCTTCTGCCCTAGCAGTGATGTAAAAAGCCAGCGTTACACCTATAATTACGGCTATAAAATTGATGAAATGGTCAGCCCAGTTGATTTTTCTCATGAGATAGCTATTTGAAGCTAAATATCTTACAATTATTACAGATGAGAAAACGGTTTTATCTCGACCTGTGAATCGTATTCTATTCTACACGGAAAAGTTCACCTTGTAGCCCGAATGAGAACGTACATTCAGAACTGTATCATCCTCAAAAATCAAATACTGACCTTTTATTCCTTTCAGCACTTTCTGAATCAGTGGCGTTTTATCTAGCTTCATAGAAACTACCTTCTTAGGATATTCCAGCACAGGATATTTGATATGAGTAATCTCATCATCATCAGAAATGAACTGCTGTAACTCCTCGTCCAAGTACTCTATGAGTTCATCTTTGTCATCTAGCAAATCCACTGCATCATACTCGTTTTTAAGCATCTTTCTCCAGTTGGTCTTATCTGCTCTGTAATCTTTCAGAGCTACTTCTATTAAACCTGCCAATTGTCTGTACGGAACGTCTGCCAGCCTAATGGCTTCAACTGCTCCTTGGTCTATCCATCGGTAAGGCACATTGGTTTCACGCGTTACTCCCACTTTTACCTCGCTGGTTAAAGAAAGATAAACCACATGCGGAGTTAAGTGATGTTTCTCCTCCCACTCCTTATCTCTGAGCGCTATTCCTTCATGAATTCTACTAAGTTCAGGTCGTATAATACTCGGAGATGCCAGTGGAGAGCTCATCCATGCATCATAACTCATGCCTTCACCGTAGGTTTTTCTTATTTTTTTACCTGTGACTACACAGTTGATATCTCCTGTAAATTGAATGCTAATTTCCTTTCCCACATAAGGGTTCAGAGCTACTAATTCTCCGGGTTCAGTCACCTCATAAAGCGGAAGCGTATAACTCACCTCCTCTCCTAGTTCAGAACGCATTTTTCTCAGGTTACCAGTCCAATCCATGCCGCAAATATTAAACTAAATTAAACAGATTTCTCAGGAAATATGATTCATTTGTAAGCTCATGAAAAAGAAAGAAGCCATTCAGAAAGCCTTAGCCGAAGGCTACACGTATGAAGAATACATTTCTCTGATTAAAGAACTGCATAAAGAGGAAAAAGCCACTAGTTTTCAGGATAATCCTGAGTTCTATAATTACTCTAAACTGGGGATTTCAAGGATGAAGCGTGTATTTAAAACGGCAGAGCTTTTACCAGAATTAGTTCAAGCGGTGCAAAACATAAACACTCCCACCACATGGCTACTCATTACTGAATCATGGTGTGGTGATGCCTCTCAGACCGTTCCTATCATAGCTAAATTGGCAGAACACAATTCTAACATCACTTTAACCTTAGCACTCAGAGATTCCAATCATGAGCTTATGGAATACTTCCTAACCAACGGTGGAAAGTCCAT
>CAZTVP010000531.1:0-2164 GCA_964616995.1 uncultured Comamonadaceae bacterium | reverse complement strand
CCCTGTTCAGTTTGATTGTCTGCATAGAAAACCAAGTGACCGTTCGGCTGAATAATAGTCTCGGTAGAACCCGAAGGAATCTGGAACTTATGCAGGTCTGAGATATCATCACTCAAGAATAATCCTGCTAAATCTATAGGTGTGTTCCCTGAAGCATAAATTTCTATCCAGTCCTCAAATTCTCCAGCTTCGTCAGGAAAAAGACTTAGGTTAGATGAAACGAGTTCATTAATCACAAGTGAAGCGTACACATCTGTAGGCGGAAGGTCATCTTCTTCATAAACTGCGGTTAGCGCTAGTTCTTCATCCATGAGTACGGTAATGGAGGCATCTTCTGAGAAAAGGTCTCCCTCCCAATGAGAAAAGACATATCCAGGAAATGCCAAAGCGGTTAACTCCACTTCCTGTTCCTCATAATATGTTCCAGTCCATGGGAAGGTTTCAGGATTAGCGCCTATGGTTTCATCATTAAGTGTAAGGGTATTCAAAAGGATTTCTCCAGCTTCTGGCGTACTGATGTCCACAGTAATTTCATTGGTAAATTCAGAAAACTCGTACCACTGACTAATGTTAAACAGCACATGATAAGGACGCATATCCGTGTAAAATCTCAACTCACTGATAGAATTCTCCCAAACAGTCATGTTGTTCCCCCATTTGTCAAACTGGGCAGGCATATCAGCCTCTATTTCTTCTGTGAATGCAGTAATTTGGTTTTCTACATGGGATGGAAGAAAGGAGGTGTTCAGTAGGTCTTGAGTTCTAATGATAAAGCGTTCTCTGAATTCTAAGTTTTCTAATAATTTTCTAAATAACCAAGTATAATCGTCATCTCCCCAGCCGCCCCATACTATGGCCATCCCGAAGAAATTAAAATCAGGATTTCCTACGGCTGAACTTCCATAAGTCCCGAATCCATATTCTACATCCCAAAGTACCCAACGCCATTTTCCACCATCTTTTACTCTCCAAAATTTCGTGTTGTTATTGCACCAGTCCTGATTTCCTATGGTGATCTGAAAAATCTGGTAGTCTATGAAGTTATCCATGTCTATCCAGTCGGAGATAATGATGTAATTTTCTTCTGTACTCAAGTCGTTATCTAGAACGAAAGTCTGCATCTCCTCCCAGTTCTGCCAATCACCAGATACTACTTTCATGTAATCAGGTTCTTGATAATCATACTCTAAAAAATCTACTTCCTCAGGCTGCACCCCGAAGGTGTCTTCTAAATAATCCTCATCTTGCCGCTCTCTGAGATTATAAACTCCCCAGTATTCGCCATTTAGAATGACTATTACTGGTTTATAACTAGCTATGGCATTTTCAGGATTTTCCTCATGATATAATTCATGACCTAGCGCATCTCTAAAGTGTGTTTCTCCCAGTTCAGCTCCATCATTTCCACCATTTCTTAAGACCAGCGTTTTAAACGAGGTCAGTGGATTGTCTTCAAAAAACGGATATTCCACTCTGCTTTTCCCATACCTAGAACGTGCGTAAAGCCTTATTCCGAGCTGGTCTCTACTGTCTGGAGCATGAATTTTAATTCCCATTTTTTGGGTAGCTACCGCTGCGTTATTGATGATGAATGAAACGCTAGCTTCCACCTCTTGACCTGAGTACTGCATGTCATAAATCCCAGTAGGCCCGAATAATTCTGAGTCTGCTGCAGAAATAGAAATGACGTCTAATCCATAGTCTTCTGAGAATACATAATGCTGGGTTAAGGTAGTGCTGCGCAATGTTCCTTCTCGAAACGCCTTCACCTTTAATGTGGTGTTCTCAGAAAGTTCAAGCGGTCCTGTGTAAATGGGAGAACCCAATTCTGGTTCAGAGTAGTCAGTAGTGTATCTTAAAATATCATCGGGATGTTGAGTAGTTAGTTCTAGACTAATGGTTCCAGAAAAAACACCACTGCTCAAGTTAGAAGCAGGTTGTTCTGTTTCTTCTAAAAATGCTTCTTCGGCAGGATTCTCTTCATTAGGAGTAGGAGTGGCCATATAAAACCAGTCTGAACTTCCAGTTATTCTCCCGAGGGTTAGATTGTGCTGGATTATCGTGCTAGGAGAATTATCTACTAGCTCAAACTCAGAATTATACAAGTAGACCTGTTCTCCGTTCGCATTTAGTTTGAAGTTTACCTGAATTTCCTGGTCTTCTA
>CAZTVP010000530.1:0-2173 GCA_964616995.1 uncultured Comamonadaceae bacterium | reverse complement strand
ATCACCTGAATTAAACTGAAGTGCAGCTCTGTCTTTATATAAGGTGCTTAACTCCTGAAGTAGATTATTTAACAGCGGGTCACTAATTCCCATAAGTGAAGGCGCCACTAGTGTGTCCAGCACTGTGGTGGTAGTAACATAATCCAGAAGGTACTTATAATACTTATCCTTAGTGAGGAGTTCTACTTTTTCTTTCTGGTAGCGTTCTAGATTTTCAAAGGCTTTTACAGAGGTGAAATCCAAATCCATGACTTTAGATTTCTGTCTAAATGACTGGAGCTGACCCTCGGCTATGCTAAGCGAGTCAGAGATATCTACTAACTGCTCATTTATAAAATTCAGCGTATTAGCAGCTACTCTATTTTTATCTTCTAACCCTAAAATCAGGTACTCTTCACAAAGCTGATTCATGAAGTTAATGCCCTTCATTCTGTCTAAAACAGACATGTTCAAGACTATGATAGAAGCCTCCTTATTAAGTGCTCTGAGCTTGATTTTAGCCTTGTATTTATTAGCTAGCTTTAGGTAATCATTTAGTTTGAAAAAGAACTTTTCACCGTCATACCTTTCTTCATTCTCAGGATTAAGCTCCACTGAAAAAGAGAAATATGGCGTTACCACTTGTTCTCCAAAGGCAAACTCACCTGAGAAATCAATTTTTTCTTCTGTTAGCTCAGTAAATTCATGACTCTTGTAATGGAATAACTTGAGTTTTTCTTCGGCTGAAATGCTAACTCTATAAGAAAAGTCATCAAGCTTTTCTATATAAAACGGTTTATTCACAAGCTGCGCAATGGACTTATCTACCTTTACATTAAAAGGAGAGCTGGAATATCTTTCTGTGGTTTTAAACGAGCCTTCTGAGAACATAGAAACCTCAAAGTCAAGTTTCTCCATGGTTCTTAAATGAAGCTGGAAAGACTTAAGAATTCCCATTTCATTCTGAATATTAGAGTAAGCAGAGAAAATCTGCATACCTTCTAAGAGATTCTCAGAACCCACAGTTTTATTATCACTGTCTCTCATTAGAATCTGAGCTTCCAAGTCGTATTCATTATCAGCAAAGTGGACTTTCCACATGGCCAATAGAATGAATATGGGAAACACAAATGCAAAGACCCACCAGTGCGCCACTATTCTCTTAATGACTACCGATAAATCCAGTCCATCCGACTGCTGTTCTGTATGTTCTATGTTAGAATCCTCCAGTGACATTTACTACCAGTACTCCAAGAGTTAAAATGGATGTGATTAATTCAACATTGGACTTATTCAGAGAGAAACTTCGAGCTTTACTAGGCTCTACATAGATGACATCATTTGGTTTTAGGAAATAGTAATCACTTTCCATGATGTTACTTTTAGTAAGGTCTAGTGGAATGACTATAGTTCCATCTGTAGTTTCTCTTATGAGTTTTATCTTCTTCCTATCTGCAAATGGGGTTAAGTCCTGAGCTAGCCCAAGCGCCTGAAAAACCGTGAGCTTGCTGTCGTAATAGTATTTTAAGCCTGGAGAGGACACTTCTCCTAGCACCGTTACTTGATAATTACTCAGCTTGACATTTACCGAAGGGAACTTCACGTATTCTTCTAATGCTTTTTCTATCTTTTCTTTTACCTCTAAAACAGTGAGATTTTGTACTCGAATGTCTCCTATAAGTGGAAGGTTTATTTCTCCCAACTCACTGACCGTATAGCTATTCACATACAAGAATCCTTTAGGGTCTGTTAGCGCTATGGAATTTCCGCTTTGATTAATGACACCTGAAAGTTCATCATCAAAACTGGTCATTCTGACTAGTAAGTTATCCGAAGGCTGAAGTCTATAATCAGCGGTTCTGTAGGACTGATAAGGTTCGGCATACTTAGAATCCTGTAGATAAGCCAAGTCCTTATGCTGGATACAGCTACTTAATGAGGATAAGAGTACTATGTAAATCAGTGCTTTTTTCAACTTTCTAAATTGTGTTTCAAATCTACTTTTAGGCTTGCCCGATGGAGGTCAGAACAAGGACTACTTGCCTGTGAGTTAAACATCAGTTTCGTGTAAGAATTAGTCGGCTAGTATGTACACATACCCTTGGATGGCAGCTATATCGCCTCCTAATTCAAGCACATAGTAATAGGTGCTAGAAGGAAGTGAAGACCCTGTTAGAGAGCTGGTTCCATCCCA
>CAZTVP010000529.1:0-2177 GCA_964616995.1 uncultured Comamonadaceae bacterium | reverse complement strand
AAATACCATAGACCAAGAAAACTTCTTCTTATACTCATTTAGACAGCGAGGAAGATTCATAACACTGGGAGTAAGCTATGGTTTTGGCAAGGGAGAGGCTATGTCTTATTCTGGTAGAAGACGATGAAACTGATTTACGATTTTAGAGTGACGATTTACGAATTGTCAATGCCTGTACAGATAGCTATTGGGAAGTCTTGACCACTTTTAGTTAAAAGTTAATACTAGTTATAAACGTAGTTCTTTATCATCTTTCTGTGGGGTGAACTTCCTTTAGGAGTGAGCGGAACTGTGGGAAGGAGAGGTAGTGGGAAGGCGAAAAGAATTCTGTTAAATCTAGTTTAACTATACCCTTCAGCCTGAAGGTTAAACAGCTCGGCATAGAGTGCGTCATTAGCGAGTAATTCCTCGTGTGTTCCTAGTTCTAAGATTTTTCCGTTTTTCAGTACCATTATTCGGTCTGCCATTCTTACTGTGGAAAACCTGTGCGAAATGATGATGCTCGTTTTTCCTTCGGTTAACCCTATGAAGCGCTGAAATACTTCATATTCTGCTCGAGCGTCTAAAGCAGAAGTAGGTTCATCTAGAATCAGTACTGGAGCATCTGACATATAAGCTCTGGCTATAGCTATTTTTTGCCATTGCCCTCCTGAGAGTTCTGCACCTTTTTTAAATCTTCTCCCTAACTCCTGGTCGTAACCTTCTGACAGGGAGTCTATTACTTCTTTGGCCAAGCGTCGTTCTGCTGAGTTATCTATTTTTTGGTCATTTTCTATTTCGGTGATTTTACCTACGGCTATGTTGACTCGAGCGGTTAAATAATACTTCACGAAATCCTGAAAAATAGCTCCGAAAAATTTCTGATAAGCTTCTTTCTCATAATGTCTGATATCTACTCCATCCATTAGAATAGAACCACTGGTAGGCTCGTAGAAACGCAGTAAGAGTTTGATGAGTGTAGTCTTTCCTGAACCGTTTTCTCCTACTAATGCTAGTTTTTCACCTTTGCGCAGCTTAAAACTGATATCCTCAAAAACTATGTGTTCACTTCCCGGATAGGAAAAAGACACATTTCTAAACTCAAACCCATCCTGGATTTCAGCTGGAAGCGGGAGAAGTTCGTAACCGAGGTCATTCTTAAATTCCATGTCTATGAACTCGAAATAGTCTTGAAGGTACATAGCGCTTTCATTGATTTTAGTGAACCTCAGAAAAATGGTCTGTAGATTACTTCTCAATCGACTAAATGAACCTGCTAAAAACGTAAGCTCACCTATAGAAACTAAACTGGCAGCGGCTTTCAGCGCTATGAAAATATAGGCTCCATAATAGGCTAAATCACTGATGATATGAAAAATACTTCCGAAAATAGTTCGCTTGATGTTCAGCTTTTTCTGCTCTCGATAGAATTTATCTGCTAGCTTAGAAAAGCTCTCACTGATGAAATCTGCCAAGCCGAATAACTTGACTTCCTTAGCCGTAACATCACTGGCACCTATCATTCTCATGTAGTCCAGTTCTCTTCTTTCGGGAGTCCAAGCCCTTTGCAACGCGTAATCCGACTTACTGAATTTTATCTCATTGATGAAAGTAGGAATGATAGAAATCGTGAGTAGCAGAATCAGAATAGGATAGAAGTAAATCAGCGCTGAAACCAGTGAAACGATGGTAATAAGGTCTTGTGCCTGAGACAGAACTGAAGACATAAGAGAAACCCTGCTGGTGGTCTGTCTTCTGGCTCTTTCGAGTTTGTCATAAAAGTCGGCATCTTCTAAATCGGAGATTTCTACACGTGCTGTTTTTTGGATGAGTTCTACGCTTGAACTATTGCCATAAAGTGCTCCTAACAGACCATCAGTGAGCAGGATAACTCGGTTAATAATATCATTGAGAATCACTAGCCCAAGCTCTATGCCGATAAGAAGATAAAGCCTTTGAAAATCGTCAGAGCTGTTTTGTGTATGCCAGATGATTTGGTCGATAATCTCTTTTCCTATCCACAGGAGCACCACCGGAAAAACAGACTTAATGAGTCTTAGTAAAACATTAGCTATAAAGAGCTTAGGGCTAGATTTATAAACTAGCCTGAAAAATCGAGGTAAGTATTTTAAAGAAACAAAACTGCTAAGCCACTGTTTGAACATGCGTCAAATCTACCACTCATAACCATGATGTTT
>CAZTVP010000528.1:0-2187 GCA_964616995.1 uncultured Comamonadaceae bacterium | reverse complement strand
TTGGTTCTAAAGACTTCATGGAAGTGGATTTACACATCCATGAACTTTTAGACTACACCGCTAACATGACAAACAGTGAAATGCTTACTCATCAGGTGAGACATTTCGAACGTATGATGAAAATAGCTGAAAGGAAAAAAATAAAAAAGGTAGTTTTTATTCATGGAGTAGGAGAAGGAGTTTTGCGTGCAGAGTTAAGAAGATTAATAGATCAGTTTTATCCTAACTGTTCATACTCTGATGGGAACTATAGAACTTACGGCATAGGGGCTACTCAAGTGAACATTAGATACAACTAATCTTTCTTTCTCTTTCTGAAAAAACGAGGATCTTTATACACTTTTTCAGATTTCTTGGTGGCTTTGAATTCCACAGATGGTCTGAACACCCATTTGTTTTTGATGAGTTCATAAGCATCAAAAGTTCCATCTGGGCCATAGAATTGGTAGTTTCCTTTCATTTCTGCTGACCTAGGTGTTAAATGATCTATGATGATTCTTTCGGCAGATTCTTGATACCTAACAGTCATACTAACTTCAGAACTGTACTGAAAGATTACCCTGCGCTTAGTTGAATTCTCCTTTTCGAAAATGGACTCTCCCAGCCTTGGTTCACCATTTTTTATCTGGAGAACATCTAAATATTTTTTAGTCAATTCTTTTTTCTCTGGAGCATAACCTAGCAGTGTGTATTGAGTTTGTTTCCCTTTTTTAACTGGAATAATCTTATAATAAAGACAGCCATACCACTGATCTAAATCTAAATAACGTGTTTCCATTTTCTTAGGCATTCGCTTTGGAACGGTCATTTCTAATACTTCATTCTCTGTGTCACTAGGTAAGACTAAGAATGCCACAAATTTATTTCGCCCATCATTCAATGGAATATTCCAGTTAAAAAGCATGAAAGTCTCATCTTCAGGTTTGAGGATGGCCATTTTCCTAACCGAAGAAAAATCGGTAGAAAAGACACTAGGATTAGCCAAGTTTGTCTTTAAATAAGTCCGAAGCAGTGCTGAGGAATTTAGTTTGTATTCATCCAACTCTGATTCTACTATTCCATTCAGATAGTGATTTATGGAGTCGGTTAACTGCTGACTTGCAGATAAGACTCTAGGTGTAATCAAACAAATTATAATCAATGCTATGGATGAGAATCTACTCATAAGTCTTCAACAGAATCTTTAAGTGCTTATTGTCTGAAACAAAAAAAAGACCAAATACGATGTACTTGGCCTTTCACAATTCTTTTTGTTATCAATTAAAGGTGCATGAATTCCTTTTTAGCCAATAGTTCTTCTTCCGATTCTACATGATCAGGGTCATCTACACAACAGTCCACTGGACACACTGCCGCGCACTGAGGTTCATCATGGAAACCTACACATTCTGTGCACTTATCCGTTACTATGTAATACACCTCCATGCTTCCTGGTTCATTTTCAGCATCTGCCTCATAAGTGTTACCCATAGGAGTAGTTTGTGTACCAGTTAGATTGGTTCCATCTGATAACTTCCACTCTAAAGCACCTTCATAAATAGCATTATTAGGGCATTCTGGCTCACAAGCCCCACAGTTAATGCATTCATCCGTTATCATTATAGCCATAACTTCTTCCTTAAATATTAATTTTGCGCAGCAAATATACTGCTATAATATTCTTTAATACTCACTAATTCCAGCTTTGGTTACACACTTTTAGATGTCAGATAATCAGATAACAACTACTTCCAATACTCTTTACCAACTTGGTGAAATATTTAGCGCATTAGCAAATGATGGAACCTATCCTGGTGAACAACTTGGTGTAACTCTGGACGAATACAATCTAGGTCTAGACGCGGTGCAAAAGGCAGTTCATCATAACGGATGGTTCACTCCTGATAATGTAAAAATGGCTCTGATCTCATGGTCTAAGAGTTTAACCAAAGATGCTTTAGACCAATGGGTTTTAGATTCAAATTTAACTTCAACAGCTAACTCAAAGGTTATAGGAATTATATGCGCAGGTAATATTCCATTGGTAGGTTTCCATGATCTTATATCTGTGCTAATCTCTGGTCATAAAGCTCAAGTAAAATTATCCTCTAAGGACACCCTACTTATGATGATGACTATAAACTATTTAAAACTGCTAAACCCGTCATTAGGAGCCAGAATTAAGGTAGTCCATGGCAAGCTAGAAGG
>CAZTVP010000527.1:0-2189 GCA_964616995.1 uncultured Comamonadaceae bacterium | reverse complement strand
AGATGAACCAGAGAATCCATACGCTCAGAATACAGATAATTCGAGCTCCGTTCCAGATTTCGGGGCTGTACCGTCAGATAACTTTGCTTACCTGCATGATAAAGTCTTCTCTCCTACTTGTGCTAACTCGGGCTGTCATGATGGTACATTCGAGCCAGAATTCAGAAGCATTACTAGTTCCTATAATTCATTAGTAAACCATGGAGTAATTTCTAATGATGAACTAAACAGCTACGAGAAAAGAGTAGTTCCTGGAAACCACACCCAAAGCTTGCTTTACGCTCGTCTTACTGAATTCCTACCAAACACCTCAGGCATTATGCCACTGGAAGTAGATGAAAACAGCGACTGGGAAGCGCAATCAGAAAATTATATTACCCAGATTAGAAACTGGATAAACAATGGAGCTCCAGATATGTTCGGTAATTTACCTGGAGACGGTTCTTTAGACCTTCCTCCATCTGCTAATGGTTTAGTGGTATTTCCTTCTGGTCAGACTTCTAATCCGTATGAACGTGACCCAGAAAGTACGGCCATCACTCCTATTTTAGTGGATGCTTCCTCAATAGATATTTGGGTGCTGCTAGAAGATGATAATACAAATACTCAGTCTTTAGCACTTGCTGATCTAGCTTGGGCTCCAAGTATAGCGGAGTTAGACAATGTAACATCAACAAGCCTTAGTACATCATCTCAAATTCAAGCGCTGGATTTTTCAGAGAACAATGCTACGTTTTTCCATAGCACTTCTATAGACTTGAGTTCTTTTGATTCAGGAGATGTCATTTATTTGAGATTTATTCTAAATGATGGAGTTCAAACTACCAATACTGAAATCCCAAATGAGAACAGCAGTGCAGTAATCACTTCTATTTTTACACTTCAGATCCTATGAGCATACGCTTGAAACATATACTGATTTTAACTAGCATTTTCCTTGCTTTCAGTTACGGATGTAAAAAGGAAGAACCATCTCCTTTTCCAGAGATAGAATTTGTAAATATTTCAGCCACTGAACTAGAACAGTTCAATAATCAGATTCAGGTCACTATCAGTTATAAGGACATTAATGGTGATTTAGGAACTGTAGATGCAGATGAACTGACCTTAAGAGTAAAAGATGCTCGCCTAAACGAATTCGACTGGTATCATGTGCCGCCATTAACTCCTAATCTAGAGGAATTAGAAATAGAAGGAACCTTTGACATCAATCTAAACCCGTTATTTTTGCTTGGCAATGGAACTGAAGAGTCCACTGAATTTACCATTCAACTGAAAGACAGAGCTGAAAACTGGAGCAACCAAATTTTAACCCCTACTGTTATCATAAGAGACAGCCTATAAGCTGCCTGCGATTAATGAAACACCTACTTATTTTAATATCTATGCTCGGGCTAACTCTGGCGAGTTTAGCTCAGGTTCCTGAATTCAGCATTTCTGATACGTTGGTAACTGAGTGTGATGGAATCCTTTTCGATTCAGGTGGAGAAGCTGATATTTATGGGAATAATGAAGATTTGACATTTACAGTGTGCAATGGAGCACCCATTTCCATTTCATTCCTGAATGAATTCTGTGTAGAACAAGGACTTGATTTCCTAACCATTCATGACGGAGATGATTTAACTGCTCCTATTTTAGCTGGTCCGCTTACTGGCACTGATCTTCCTCCAAGCATAGTAGCTCCGAGCGGATGCGCCACATTTCATTTTACTTCAGACATTAGTGTAACCTACTGTGGATTCACCATTATGTGGGACACAGAAAATGAAGAGCCCACTCCTCCTACTCTTTCTTTAGATAATGCTGCTCAGTGTGGTTCTGATATTTTAGATGTTTCGCTCTCATTTCCTGTGTTGTGTAATGAGGTTTTTGTGGAAAACAGTTCACTCGTAGGTCAGGAAGAAATCATTATTAATCAGATAGCACCGCTCAACTGTGGAACGGATAGTTTAGCCAGTGAATTTAGGCTGTCTTTGGCAGAGCCTTTAGACTACAACTGCACCTTCGATTTGGATTTAGAAGTAGGAGTAAGAGATAACTGCGATAGTTTGTGGCTGTTTAACGTTCCTCTCACATTTGATTACACGGAGTGCACTATTCCCGTAGAATTTGAAGTAGGTAATGATCCGCTGTGCAATGATGAATATACCTCCATAACAGCCATAGTAGATGGATGTTTTGATTAT
>CAZTVP010000526.1:0-2198 GCA_964616995.1 uncultured Comamonadaceae bacterium | reverse complement strand
TTAGTGTTTCTATCTTACCCGAAGGTGGAGAAGAGAGCGTAGTATGTAAGTCTAATTTCAAATACATGTACTGGAATATGAACCAGCAGCTTGCACACCACACCGTTAATGGATGTAACATTAATGATGGAGACATGCTGGCAAGTGGAACCATTAGTGGCCCTACTCCTGATTCTTATGGTAGCATGTTAGAATTATCCTGGAAAGGAACCAAGCCACTGACCTTGGCAGATGGTTCTGAAAGAAAATTTATAAATGATAATGATACTGTTATCATGAGAGGGCACTGTGAGAAAGATGGAGTGAGAGTAGGTTTCGGAGAAGTAAAAGCTAAAGTTTTACCAGCCAAATAAATGGATAGTATAGACCTCGAAATAGAAAAAAAGGAAATACTCAGAAGATATAGAGGTCTGCTGAGAAGTGCTCCTAAAGCTCTTACTGCTCAGGATAAGAAAACTATCCGAAAGGCATTTGATATTGCGCTAGAAGCACATAGCAGCATGCGCAGAAAATCTGGTGAGCCTTACATCTATCATCCTATAGCAGTAGCCCGAATAGTAGCTGAAGAAATAGGGTTAGATGCTACCTCCATAGTATGCGCGCTTCTGCATGATACAGTAGAAGATACATACATCACACTTGAGGACATTGAAACCATCTTCGGAGAAAAAACGAAGGAAATAATAGACGGCCTTACCAAGATAAGTGGAGTATTCGACCATTCTACTTCTGCTCAGGCTGAGAATTTTAGAAAGATGCTACTTACCCTTTCAGATGATATAAGGGTAATTCTAATTAAGCTAGCCGATAGGCTGCACAATATGCGAACGCTAGGAAGCATGCCTAAGGCCAAGCAGCTAAAAATAGCTTCTGAAACCTCATTTATGTACGCACCATTGGCACATAGGCTAGGTCTGTACAAGGTAAAAACTGAGCTTGAAGATTTAAGCCTTAAATACAAAGAACCCGAGGTTTACCAAGACATAGCAGCCAAGTTAAAATCTACTAAAGCTGCACGAACTAGATTCGTAAATCAGTTCATTCAGCCCATTAAAGCAGAACTGGAAAAACAAGGTTTTACAGCAGAGATAAAAGGAAGACCAAAATCCATTTTCAGCATCTGGAATAAGATCGAGAACAAGAATGTCACCTTCGAGGAAATCTATGATGTGTTTGCTATTCGAATTATTCTTGATGAACCAGACTTGTCTAAAGAGAAAGCTGAGATTTGGAGAGCATATTCGATAGTAACTGATTTCTATCAACCTAATCCAGACCGTTTAAGAGACTGGGTTTCTATGCCCAAGGCTAATGGCTACGAATCATTGCACACCACGGTAATGAGTGCCAAAGGTCAATGGGTAGAAGTACAAATCCGTACTAAAAGAATGGATGAAGTGGCAGAAAAAGGATTTGCAGCGCACTGGAAATACAAAGAAAACTCTCAAGCCAATAACAAGCTGGACATGTGGCTGGCACAAGTGAGAGAAATTCTAGAAAACGGCTCTGAGAACTCACTAGAATTCATAGATAACTTTAAGCTCAATCTTTACAGTGAAGAGATTTTCGTCTTCACGCCTAACGGAGATTTAAAAACTCTTCCAAAAGGTTCTACGGCACTGGATTTCGCGTTTCATATTCATACACAAGTTGGTTCTCAATGTATGGGAGCCAAGGTGAATTCTAAACTAGTGCCGCTCAGTCATCCACTCAAAAGTGGAGACCAAATAGAGATTATCACTTCCAAGATTCAGAGCCCAAAAGAAGACTGGCTGAACTACGCCAATACGGCTCGAGCCCAGCAGAAAATAAAATCATCTCTAAGAGAAGAGAAAAAGAAAATAGCCTCTGATGGTAAGGACATGCTTAGAAGGAAGTTTAAGTCTCTAGGTGCTGAGTTTTTGAGTGTGAATATCACCGCACTTGAAGAGCATTACAACCAAGATTCTGCTACAGACTTATATTTCAATATAGCCAATGGCTCTATAGACCTTAAGAAACTTAAAGGATATACCGTAGAAGGAGGAAGAATCAAGTTTAAGAAAGCTCCACCTAAGATTCAGCGAGCTTCTAGACCAGACAAAGCTACTCCCGCTAAGAGTTCCATTCCAGGTAAAAAAGATGTATTGCTAATCGGAGATGAGAAGCAGGATTTAGATTATGTATTGGCTAACTGCTGTAATCCAGTGAGTGGAGAT
>CAZTVP010000525.1:0-2209 GCA_964616995.1 uncultured Comamonadaceae bacterium | reverse complement strand
TAGTAGCTATTCAGAAACCTCATGGCTTGTTAGTACATAGAACTAAACTGGCTAGGGATGCTACTATTTTCGCGGTGCAATGTCTGCGTGACCAACTCAACCAACAAGTCTTTCCATGTCATAGACTAGACAGAAAAACCAGTGGAGTATTACTATTCGCGCTGAATAAAAAATCTCACGCTGAAATATCGGAGCTATTCAGAAACCAACAAATCAGTAAAACCTATTTATCCATAGTCAGAGGTTTTACAGAGGATGAGATGGAAATAGACTATCCACTCAAATCAGAAAAAGGAGTTTTACAGAGCGCATCTACTCGATTTAAAACCTTAGAACGATTTGAGCTTGATCTACCCTTCGGTAAACATCTCACCAGCAGGTATTCACTCATAGAAGTAAAGCCTGAAACAGGAAGGATGCATCAGATTAGAAAACACATGGCTCACATCTTCCACCCTATTCTGGGCGACCGACCTCATGGGTGTAATAAGCAAAATAAGCTCTGGAAAGAAAAGTTTAATATGACCACTATGATGCTGCATGCTAGCTCACTTGAGTTTAAGTTCAATGACAAGTTAATCCGTATTGAAGCAGAATCATCTGAGGAATTCAAAAAGACTATAGAAACCCTAAAAAGTCTGAAAAACTAAACTCATTCCTATGAACTCTCAAGATCACAGCACCTAGAACTTAAATTCGCGACTGATTAGTAACTGGAGTTACCTTTCATTTATCAGAAATAAAGAAATTTGAACTCCATGCTTCACAACCTTAATTCAATGATTAGATTTTTACTAATTTCCATTTCACTATTCTTATTCTCACTCGCTTCTTACAGCCAAAGTGTTATTTCAGGAAAAGTAGTTGACCAACTTGGAAATCCTATTTCTGGAGTAAATATCCAACAGAAAAATTCTGAAAACCACAGCCATTCAGATAACGATGGCACATTTAAATTAGAAGTAAATCCAAAGGGAGAACCTATATGTTTCACCCATCTTTTATACGAGGACACACTCTATGCCGCCAGTAATAAAGATTGGAAAAAGGTAACTATGAAGAGTACGTTTATCCTGCTCGAAAATGTAGAAATCTCAGAAGACATAAACCCTCTAGAGAAAATAGTGGCTATAGACTTACAGAATGTTCCAGTACAATCATCTCAAGACATACTAAGATCGGTTCCTGGTTTATTCATAGGTCAGCATGCAGGAGGTGGAAAAGCTGAACAGATTTTTCTAAGAGGATTTGACATAGACCACGGAACTGACATTACTATAAATGTGGATGGAATGCCAGTTAACATGGTTTCCCATGCTCATGGTCAAGGATATGCCGATATGCATTTTGTTATCCCAGAAACTATAGGTGAGCTTTCTTTTAGAAAAGGCGCTTACACCGCTGAGCATGGAAACTTTAACACTGCTGGATTTGTAGATTTCAGTACTAAGAGGAAATTAAATCATAGCTTAATCAAGACTGAGTATGGTGATTTCAATAGTTTAAGAACGCTTGGAATGTTTGAACTTTTGGATACAGAAAAAAGCTCTTTTTACGTGGCTGGTGAATTCACTGCTAGAGATGGTTTCTTCGAATCTTCTCAGGATTTCACCCGTACTAACCTCTTCGGTAAATTTTATCATGAGGCTGATAACGGGAATACCTTCGAACTGAGTGGTTCTTATTTTACGAGTGAATGGACTGCTTCTGGTCAGATACCACAGCGTGCTGTAGATGCTGGTTTAATTACTCGATTAGGAGCAATAGATGATACTGAAGGAGGAAACACAAGTAGGACAAATGTTAATCTTAAGCATACTGCTTTCATCTCGGACAACACATTTGTCAAATCCATAGGTTATTATTCTAGTTATGATTTTGAACTATTCTCCAACTTCACTTTTTTCTTGGAGGATTCTCTGTTTGGTGATCAAATTAGACAGCAAGAGACACGTTCAATGGCTGGACTTAGCTCCACCGTACACCATAGATTTAATCCTAATATTAGTCTTCAGACTGGAGTTTCTCTTAGACAGGATTTGGTAGATGATGTATCACTAGCTAATACCATTAACCGTACTACTTTACAGGATTATTTAGCCTTAGGAGATGTTCAAGAGTTAAATGCATCTGCTCATGCACAATTCCTAATTAAAAAAGACAAATGGAGCTTTAGACCTGGAGCTAGAGTAGATCAGTTTAACTTTGG
>CAZTVP010000524.1:0-2209 GCA_964616995.1 uncultured Comamonadaceae bacterium | reverse complement strand
AAATAAAGCCATTATTATACCGGCTCACAACATTCCAGCATTCAAGCCTGCTAAGAGTTTTGTGGACAAGGTAAAAACTAAAGTTCCTGTGAAATAGTGAGCTCTAGAAACAAACAAATTATATTAATAGCACTATCCATTTTACTGGTAGTGCTATTTTTATTTATGCCAGAAGTTCCTCTAGAAACTAGAAAAGAACTTCAGAATAAAGAAACTACTAGTGAATCTGTTCCTTCTTCATCTATGGAAGAACGAGTTCAGAATGCTATTCAAGCTGTAGAGAGTGACACTCCTATGGCTGGAATTCAAGATTTACTTTCTATAGTCAGAGAAGACTCTACTCAAATAGATGCACAGTACTACTTAGGACTGTTTTCTATTCAGACAGGTCAATTCGAAAAAGCTGTGAGCCGTTTTAAAAAAGTTATTACCTTTGCAGGCCTGAAAAAATATCCAGATGTGCGCTATCAATTAGCCGTTTGTCTGGAAGAACTGGGTAAGAATGAGGAAGCGTTAAGTGAACTTAAGACTTACCTAACAGAGGTTAACCCTTCTGATTCAGCTAAAAGAACTGCGGTTCTGAAAGAAATAGAAAGATTAGAAATTAAATAGGTAGAAAGATGCCAAGCGGTAAAAAGAGAAAAAGACATAAGATGGCTACTCACAAGCGTAAGAAGCGTTTGAGAAAAAACAGACATAAGCAGAAGAAATAAACTTCTCTTTCTGATTCAAGCCGAATAGGATATCTGTTATCCTAAATAAATTCCTTCACGGTCACGTACTTGCCTTTAAATAACAGACAGGAAGTCTGCCCTAGATAATTATATCTAGGATTTAAAGTGTACGTAGATATGAGTGTAGAATTAATTATTAATGCCGCTGAGAAAGGATCTGACATAGCCATTCTCAAGGACAAGAAGCTAATAGAGCTTCACAAGGAAAATAAATCCAAAGAATATAAGGTAGGCGACATCTACTTAGGCAAAGTGCGCAAAGTGCTTCCAAGTTTGAATGCCGCCTTCGTGAATGTGGGATATGAGAAAGATGCCTTTCTCCATTATCATGACTTAGGTCCACAACATGCTTCTCTAAAAGATTATCTCAAGAGAATTCACTCCAAGAAGCAAAATACATCAGATTTAAAATCATTCAAGTGTCTTCCAGACATAGACAAGCATGGTAAAATTAAAGACCAGCTTACGAGTGGTCAGCTAGCGTTGGTTCAGGTTGTCAAAGAACCTATTAGCTCTAAAGGTCCTAGACTCACATCTGAAATTACTTTAGCTGGTAGATTCGTAGTGCTAGTTCCGTTTTCTAACAAGATTTCTATTTCTACTCAAATCTCTGATGAAGAGGATAGAAAACGACTCAAGAACTTAGTTAGAAGTATAAAACCTGCTAACTGTGGTATTATTCTTAGAACCGCAGCTAAAGGAAAAAAAGTAGCAGAGCTTCACTCTGATATGGCTGAGCTAGTTACTAGGTGGAATACGCTGTACAACAATCTTAAAACAGCCAAGCCTACCGATAAAGTGTTAGGTGAATTAGACAGAAAATCCACCATCTTAAGAGACTTACTTACTCCTGAACACGAAGCCATTCATATCAATGATAAAGAAATGGCTCAGGAGGTAAAGGCTTATTTACGTTCTATTTCTCCTGAGAAAGAAAGCATCGTAAAAGTAAGTAGGAGTAATGACCTCTTTGAAAAATTTGGAGTTCATCGTCAGATAAAAGCTAGCTTCGGGAAGCAAGTGATGCTCAAATCTGGTGCTTACCTGATAGTGGAACATACGGAAGCTATGCACGTCATAGATGTGAATAGCGGTAACAGAAAAGGTGGCGTAAAAAACCAAGAAGAGAATGCGCTAAAAACCAATCTGGAATGTGCTGAGGAAATAGCTAGAATTCTAAAGCTTAGAGATATGGGAGGAATCATCTGTGTGGATTTCATTGACATGCAGAAGAGAGAAAACCAAAAGACTCTGGTAGAGAACTTTAGAAAGTTCATGAAACAGGACAAGGCTAAGCATAATATTCTGGCTCCAAGTAGATTCGGGGTGGTAGAAATTACCAGACAGCGTGTAAGACCAGAAACTGACATAACCACCACAGAAACCTGTCCTACGTGTAAAGGAACTGGAAAAATCGAAGCTTCTGTTTTAATCACAGATGATATAGAAAGAGACTTAGCTACTTTAGAAAAAGA
>CAZTVP010000523.1:1606-2213 GCA_964616995.1 uncultured Comamonadaceae bacterium | reverse complement strand
ACTAAAAATATTCATGGTTTAACCATAGAAAACAGCTTAGGAGTTAGGCTTCATACTGCTATTAATGTATCAGGACCTATTAAACCAGAAGCTGGAGTATTTGACTTAAATAGTCAAGATGTGCTTTTAACTTCAACTCCTATAAGTCCAGGGGTGGTTCAAACGGGAAGCATTAGTGAAATAAAATCAGGAGCAGATGTCATAGGAGAGATCACTATCCAACGTTATGTAGAATCGCCTGAAGATGGTTATAGGCTGATAGGCCTTCCGATAAAGAACCTGAGAGTATCGGATATAGCAGATGACTTAGTTACGCTCGGTTTTGAAGGAAGTGATTACCCTAATCATGCGTTCACTAATATAAAGTTCTATGATGAAACAGACAGAGTAGATGGAGAAATTGGTACAGGTTTCCAAGATGTAAATAGCACTACCGAGCCGCTAGGCGAGTATGATGGTTATTGGACATACTTTGCACCTAGTACTACTTCTACTACCTTAGATGCATCAGGTGAATTTAACAAAGGAGAAGTAAGTGTACCACTGACTTATACTAATTTATCAGGACCTCACTGTGATGGATGGCATTGTATCATTAACCCATATC
>CAZTVP010000523.1:0-1596 GCA_964616995.1 uncultured Comamonadaceae bacterium | reverse complement strand
GATCATACAGCAGGCGGAACGTGGAGAGGAGAGTATGTAACTTATAATGATGGAATATCTACCAATGGTGGTACAAATGTTATAGCATCGTTTCAGGCATTCATGGTGCAAGCCACTGGACCTAACGCAAGTATAGTATTTGACGAATGCTGTAAGACAGATGAACAAGGTATTTTCTACCGAAACCAAGAAACTAAGAATTACATAAGATTCTCGTTAAATCAAGGTGGAGAGAAGTACGAAGCTGTTTTGGCTTTTGATGAAGGTGCCACTTATGATTTTGACCCAGAGAAGGACGCCAGAAAGTGGGAAGCAGAAATGTTCTCTATGGCTACCATGAGCGGTAATGATTCGCTTACTATAAATGTTATTCCACCAGTAAGTGATGCGGTGCAAATACCAGTTATCATAGACACGCCTTCAGCTGGAGAATATCATCTGAATATAGATGAAATAGTGGGAGAAAATCCTAATTCTTGTTGGTTCATAGAAGACTTAGAAACATCTGAAGTATATGAAATAGTAGAAGGGCAGTCCATTACATTCTCAGTGAGTGAGGATAACTACTACGGAGAACGATTCTTTATCCACGGAAGCCAAACAGTTCAGCTAGAAATAGAGCCTACTAACTGCGCAGATGATGACTCTGGAGAGGCCACAGTAGAATTACTCAACACGAATAACGCTCACTTCTCATGGTATGATTCATCCATGAATCTAATTCATGAGGAAACTGGAGCTCAAAGTGAGTTTACTGATGCTCCAGCAGGATTATACATGTTAGAAGTAACCAATGATGAAACCGTTTGTAATTCAGCTCAGTATGAGGTGGTAATTCCATCAGGAGAGGAATCAGAGATAGTGCAGATTAACTCATCTCCAGACTACTGTAGCCAAGGCTTAGCTGAGATAAAGGTAAATGTCTTAGAAGCTGAAACTTGGAGTGTTTCTATTTTCAATGACTACGAGCATATAGATTCAGAAGAAAGTTCAGAGCTAGTAGAGTTCAATAATCTTCAAGGAGCAGTTTATGATGTAATAGTAGAAACTCCATGTTCTTACCAAGAATATGTACTAGACCTAACAGATGACGATGCCGTAGTGGCAGAATTCCAAGCGCCTGAAGAAATACTTTTAGAAAACGAAGTAGCGGTACTTGAGCTTGAATCTGAAAGTTACAATGCTACAGATTACCAGTGGTTCTTAAATGGAATATTCCAAGGAGATGAAGATAGATTAGAACTTGAATTTACAGAGCCAGGAGTTTATACCGTAGAATTAGTCTCTAGAAATGAATACTGTGAAGACAGAATAGAAAGTGAAATCATAGTATCTAACTCTACTTCTATAGACGAAGATTTCGAGAGTTACTTTATGATAATGGATAGACCTCATCAGCTAGATGTAATGAGAACTAGCGATTTCCAGTATGCGGTAGATGTGGTGGTTTATGATATAAAAGGAGCTAAAATCTTTGAAGAAATTAGAACCTCCAAAACCATCATCCCGATAGATAAAAATCCATTAAAAGCAGGAATGTACATCCTAGAAGTACATTCTGGAGACTTCTTAATCTTAACTAAGAAATTCATTAAG
>CAZTVP010000522.1:0-2214 GCA_964616995.1 uncultured Comamonadaceae bacterium | reverse complement strand
ACTACTTCTGCAGCAGTAGTATAAAAGGATTCAGATGTCTCTTGGAAAGAAATCTGTGGTGATTGGTTTTTTGCTTGTACAAAGAGCATATCTAACTTATTCTCATCCATAATTTTGCTCTTTTTCTGGTTCTGTTAATAGTTCTTTTAACTTCATTCTTCCTCTTCTGAGTCGCTGCTTAATAGCTGACTCTGACGTGTTCTGAATCTGACTTATTTCCTTAATGGAGTATCCCGTAATTTCAAAAAGAATAAGCGCTTCTCTCTGTTCTTCAGGCAGTTTTGCCATAGACTCATAAAGCATTCTTATTTCTAGCGAGGTTTCTGAGTTTTCTGATGCTATGGCTGAATTAGAGTATAAGTCTATTACTCCAGTTTCAGCTTTGTGCTTTTTTCTAATATTAGAAAGCACTCTAATGGCCGTTCCGATTAAGAAAGAAAGTAATTCTTTAGAGGACTTTTTGAGATTGAATTTTCCATAAGCTATTATGAGCGAATCATTCATGACATCACCATGAGACATTTCTCCATAAACTCTGGCTCTGCAAAATCGTTCGAAGTTTGGATGAATTTCTTCATACAACTTCATAAACGCTATTTGTTTTTTCTTGCTCAAAAAGTGGCTTCTTATGAAGTAAGTGTCTCGAGAGTGGGAAAAGTTACATCTAATAATATCCTTGAGCTAAGGAACTGATAAACTAACTCTTCTGCACTACATTTTGTTATATCGCTATTAATCTATAAATTGCTGGCAAACCTTAAAAACCTATCCTATAATGAAATCAATCGTACTATCCGTACTTGGTCTGTTGTGTTTGCAATTTTCTCTAACAGCACAGGACTCAAATGAATGCACTGCTAACGTAGAAGCTCTTCAGAAACAAATTAGAATTTTAGCCACAGAGCTTGGTGATGAAGAAATGTTAGCCGAATTAGATGCTATGCAAGCAGAACAACTAGCCGAAAGAGAACTAAAGCAAAAAATCTCTATTTGTGATAAAGACCCTAATCCTTTTGAAGTTTCTCAGGAAATTACACTCTCTATTCCTGAAGAAGCTCAAGAAGTAGAAGTAGTCTTTTCTAATGCTCTAGGGCAGCAAATAAAAGTGTTGGATATAGATGACAGAGGTGAAACTCATCTTAAAATCTACATGGCTGAGTATTTAAAAGACTCCTATAACTACACACTTGTAGTAGATGGAGTTCCTACTGAATCATAGAATTCTAGTGATCTCATCTAGAATCACTCTATAGAGAAAGCCACCTGAAAAGGTGGCTTTTTTTATTTCAACCTATCTGCAAATTTCAGTTTGAATTTTTCAAACTTAGGAGTAACCACGGCCTGGCAGTAAGGGTTTTGAGGATTATGCTTTAAGTAATCATGATGGTAAGATTCAGCCACCCAAAATGTAGAAGCTTCAGAAATCTCAGTAACTATCGGAGAACTAAAATCACCAGACTCATTGGCCTCTTCCATGGATTTCTCAGCTGTTAATTTCTGCTCTTCATTCATGTAGAAAATAACAGACCTATACTGAGTACCTACGTCATTTCCCTGTCTATTTAATTGTGTAGGGTCATGTGCAGACCAAAACACTTCTAATAACTCTTCAAAGGAAATTACATTAGGGTCGAAAACTACTCTAGCTACTTCTGCGTGCCCTGTAATTCCGGAGCATACTTCTTTATAGCTAGGTTCATTTAGTTGGCCTCCCATGTAACCTGGCTCCACTTTTTGAACTCCTTTTAAACTGTCATAAATAGCTTCTATACACCAGAAGCATCCAGCTCCGAAAACGGCCTCTTTCATATCACTTTTTTTATCAAAAATACTGCCCTACTCCTAACACAAATCCACCTTTTCTAACATCTTCAACATTCACTCCATAATCCATCCTAAACACAGCTGCTGCGAATGGTTTGTACACAAATCGAGCTCCTATTCCAGCGTAGTAATTGTCTTTTTTAGAGATATTGTTAAGGCTAAGCTGCTGCCCCGGATTCCTCACAAATCCTGAATCGGAGAAAACGGCTAATTGCACCGCGGTATTTTTCTTATCCACTATAGCATACCTGTACTCTAAACTAAAAACGGCCTTAGCCGTACCTCTCATCTGCCTATTTCCTGAACCTCTTATATTAATATTACTGTCTATTACAAAAGGTGCGAAAGGCGATTCTGTATTAGAAGAAATACCCAGTATAGTTCTAGCTG
>CAZTVP010000521.1:0-2219 GCA_964616995.1 uncultured Comamonadaceae bacterium | reverse complement strand
TTAGGAACTCTATAAATAGGGTGAATTCTCATTCCATAACCAGAAGCCATTCTAGTTAGGTCTTTATTAGAAACTGGCTGTATAGCGGGAATGTGCGCTAGGAACTCTTCCTGGTTTTTCACCATTTCGAAAACCTCCTCAAAAGACTTAGACTGCGCCACCATTTTACGCATGGTAGTACTGAGTAATTTTTTAGTTTCGATTAGCTCAGTGCTGATGTCGTAACCTTCTAAGTCTTCATATCTATTTATACCTCCGATAGATAGATTTCTTTTATGCTCAGGATACTGCTCAGCTTCGAAGATATTTCTGTAGAGATTATCGTCTTTCTCTTGAATATCCTGCGCGAATTCGTTCAAGTCTCTCAGCTGCTTTTTCATCTCTTTTAGCTGCGCTCTGAGAAAACGATTTTCGTTTTTAGCTTCTAACTCACCTGGAGAATCTATGCTATTACTAATTATCCATCCGAAAACTCCTGAAAGAACTAATAAAGGAACTACATAGAGTAAACCCTTTAGAAAATAGTCTTTGGCAGTAAGATTGATTTTTTCGTACTCGAGTGTTTTCGAGTTATATATGTACTTAGATTTACCCACTTGTATAGCTAAAAACGAGGGCAAAGTTAGACAAAAATTAAATTACCTTTGCACCGCTAAAAATCAGGAGTAATCTGTAAATCAAAAACATGAATAACATGACAGCCAAGGAGATTAGACAAAAGTTTCTGGATTTTTTCGAGTCTAAACAACATCAAGTCGTAGCCAGTGCACCTATGGTGATTAAGAATGACCCTACGCTTATGTTTACCAACGCTGGAATGAATCAATTTAAAGATATCTTCTTAGGTAATTCTGAAGCCAAGCATAAAAGAGTAGCAGATTCTCAAAAATGCCTGAGGGTTTCAGGAAAGCACAATGACTTGGAAGAAGTAGGTGTGGATACGTATCATCACACTATGTTTGAGATGTTAGGGAATTGGTCTTTTGGTGATTACTTTAAAAAAGAAGCCATTTCTTGGGCTTGGGAGCTGTTAACAGAAGAATATAAAATTCCAAAGGAAGATTTATACGTTTCCATATTCTCAGGAGATAAAGCTGACGGTTTAGATGCTGATAATGAGGCGAGAGAGATTTGGAAAGAATTCATTTCTGAGGATAGAATTCTAGAATTTGACAAGAAGGATAACTTCTGGGAAATGGGAGATACAGGGCCTTGCGGGCCTTGTTCAGAAATACATGTAGATATGAGGACGTCTGTGGAGAAGAGTCAAGTTTCTGGAAAGTCACTTGTGAATATGGATCACCCTCAAGTAGTGGAAATTTGGAACCTTGTTTTCATGGAGTTTTTCAGAAATGCTAAAGGCGAGCTTTCTTCTCTACCTAATAAACACATCGATACGGGTATGGGTATGGAGCGTCTGGTTATGGCGTTGCAAAAGAAATCTAGTAACTACGACACAGATGTTTTTCAGCCATACATAAAAGCCATATCTCAAAAATGTGGAATTCCTTACGGTCAATCAGAAAAGACAGACATAGCTATAAGAGTAGTAGCAGACCATTTAAGAGCGGTCTCATTTGCTATAGCTGATGGTGAATTGCCATCTAACACAGGAGCGGGATATGTAATTAGAAGGATTCTAAGAAGAGCCATCAGGTATTCTTTTAGCGTATTGGAAATAAAGGAGGCTTTCATCTTTGAGCTTGTTAAGCTTTTAGTCCAAGAAATGGGAGACTATTTCACAGAGCTGAAAAGTCAAGAATCTTTGATAACCAGAGTGATTAAAGAAGAAGAAGAAAACTTTCATAGAACTTTAGAGAAAGGAATTCAGAAACTAGACCAACATTTAGAATCTACTTCTGAAAAAGTGCTGAGTGGAAAGGTAGCTTTTGAGCTTTATGATACGTATGGTTTTCCTTTTGACCTCACAAGATTAATGGTTACAGAGGCTGGTAAGGAAGTAGATGAAAAAGAATTTGAAGTACTGCTAAAAGAACAAAAAGACCGTTCTAGAGCAGCTTCCAAACAAGAAACCCTAGACTGGAATGAAGTGAACCCAATAGCTGGGACTGAATTCTTGGGATATGATTCACTGGAATCTTCTTCAGAAATAGGAAGCTGGAGACAAATCACTCAAAAGATGAAAGTGTTCTATCAGTTTACTTTGGATAAAACACCTTTCTATCCAGAAGGAGGAGGCCAACTAGGACATTCAGGAA
>CAZTVP010000520.1:0-2220 GCA_964616995.1 uncultured Comamonadaceae bacterium | reverse complement strand
TGGAGCTCAAAGAATTTTTCTTCCGTATCAGTAAGAAAATGAAATGTTACTAGCTTATTATTTACTTTTGAGTAAATATAACCCTTCACTCATGAGAAATTTTCTTGTTTTTATAATCCTATTCACAGCGGTATCTACACAAGCCCAGCTCAGTTATGAAGATGAAATCTTAAAACACCGAACGGAGATTAATGAAGAATTCAAAAATGATAGCACGAGTATATTAAATCCTGAAGACAGGATAGAATTTAAAACTCTTGACTTTTTCGCACCAGATTATAAGTATAACGTGGAGGTGAAATTCAAAAAATTCAAGGGAAACGAGGTAGTTGGTTTTGCTACCAGCACAGATAGAATAGCCAAGTATAGAAAATACGGGACTTTAAAATTTAAACTAGATGGTGTAAAGTGTAAACTGACTGTTTACCAGCCAGCACGACCTATTCCTGGTTACCCAGGACATCTATTTTTACCATTTAAAGACCTAACTAATGGAGAAGAAACCTATGGAGGAGGAAGGTACTTAGACCTTAAAGAATCTGAATTATCTAAGAAATTCAGATTAGATTTTAACCTATGTTACAATCCTTACTGCGCTTATTCTGATGGTTACTCCTGCCCTGTTCCTCCTTCTGAAAACCATTTAGAAGTGGAGATTAAAGCAGGAGTAAAGAAATTTCACTAGTTCTTGTCTTTCTTTTCAGTAAGAGTAACGCTTAGTTCTTTCTCTTGGGTAATAGTGAATTCTTGGCTCTTCTTAGTTTCGAAATCTGATACAGTGTGTATTCCGTTGTAAAAAGCTGAATACAAGACTACAGAACCGTAAAGCGTATTGATTAAGTGAGTAGAAGTTTCTGTAGCATTAACTTCAGTTTCATCAGAATCATTTCTTAATGTACCTCTGATTACTGCTGTTTTCTGAAGATAAACCTCATCTTTGTTGTTACCTTTTTTAGGTAAAAATTTCACGTTGCTTTTTTCAGAGAGTGAGTTAGATTTTTTCTCTTCAGCCTTAACTTGGTCTAAATCCCCATTTTCTACATTATAGGAACCAGCAGAATAAGGAATAAGTACCTCAGCCAATTCACTGAAAAACTTGTCTCCGAACATCTCATTAACAGCCATTCTCGTTTCAGGTGTTAGATTATAAGTTAACTTCTTAAAAAAGTCTGCTTCATTTTCTAACTCTACATGTCCTCCTTTAGAATAAAAGTTAGTAACTATCAAGGATGGGTTTCTTTTATTCCATCTATCCATTTCTGATATGCTATCTGTTCCATTCACCTCTTTGAACTCTACTAATTCTATAACATATGAGAGTCTACTGATTTCACTAGTTAACTCTAGAACTTCGGCTTTTCCTACCAGATTATACACCTGATGAATTCCTTTTTTTCCTTTCTTGTTAGCCGGAACCACTGATTTTTCTATTGTTTCAGTAAAGTTTAACACTTTACCTTTGAGAGGATCTCCTTTTATTATGAGGTTTTCTTGGGCACCAGCTAATAATGGCACTATTAAGATAAGAGCTAATAAATATTTCATGCTTTAATTATGATCTAATTCAATTAATTCACTGTGATTGTGCTAGTCATTTCTATCACCATTGGAATTTCCATGTCCATAGGCATTTGGTCATTGGCTTCTAAGAATGTAGTACCTGTGATGGTTCCTTCCTGTACATACGACTTTAGCAGTCCAGTTTTTGGGCTCATCTCCCCGTTTCCTTTCATATTTCCTTTCATTTCCAAAGACATCTCCATACCCTGCTGCTCTTGTTCTCCGGACATAGTCATATTTGTAACAGTGCTAAACTTAAAGGACTTTTTAGAAACTTCATCTGCAGTGTAAGCCACTACTGATTTTATATCCATATCACCTCCAGAGCTTGCATCTAACTCCCAAGAAGAGCCCTTTTCATAAGACTTTCCATAAGTAATAGGAAATAGTAACTGGTAATTCTTCTCTAATCCTTCCTCATCGAAAAACTGCATCACATCACCTCCAGTAGCCTCTAGTTTCTGTAAGTCATTCATCACTTCATCTAACCCTTCTATTTTCAGAATATTCCCCTCCAAGTCCACGGTAACGAATACACTTTTACCTACAACAGATTTCAAAGCTCCGTTCAACTCATTGTCCTCTCCTTTTGAATCTACGGTGATATCCAAGCCTTGCATAGGCGATTTCATAGAAACCATCATAGAGTTATAGGTCTGT
>CAZTVP010000519.1:1747-2228 GCA_964616995.1 uncultured Comamonadaceae bacterium | reverse complement strand
TCTGATAAAGAAGCGTATGACCTAATGAAAAGAGCTAAGGTCAGATTTGATATTGCAGGAATTACGGGGGGAATAGGCGGATTCCTAGTGGGCTATCCTATAGGAACCTCTATAGCAGGTGGAGATCCTGAGTGGGCCATGGCTTATGCAGGTGCTGGGTTTATTCTATGTTCCATAGCTTTCACAGCAAGTTTTAATTTGCTAGCCAAAAAAGCCGTTGCGATTTATAACTCGAGTTCTTCAGAATCGTCATCTAAGGGAATGTCACTTCGTTTTGGAGGAGTTGGGAATGGAATAGGCTTTCAATTAACCTTTTAGCCTTTTTTATTCTCAGGAAGAAAATGCATCCAGATTCATACTATCAGAAACAGGCTGAACCTAACCAAAGTTGTTTTCTTTTTTTGAGGAAAATCATAAAAGAATTAAATACTGGAATAGAAGAAACGGTTAAATATGGAATGCCATGTTTTACCTTCTCAGG
>CAZTVP010000519.1:0-1737 GCA_964616995.1 uncultured Comamonadaceae bacterium | reverse complement strand
CTATTTATGGAAAGATAAAAAGACGAACGAACCTTACATTTTATTTGTTAGAGGAAATGAATTAGACCATCCTCGGCTTGAATCTGGAGATAGAGCTAAAATGAAAATATTCCGTGTAAATCCGAATGAAGATATTGAGATAGAAACCATTCTGGAGGTATTGGAATTAGCTTTAAAGCTCTATAAAGCTTAGTTCAACTGCTTACTACTCATTCTTTGCACCGCAGATAAATAATCTAAAAACTCCAGTCTCTTTTCCAAGTGTCTATGATGTCTATGGCCACCTTGAAACCACTGCGGGTAGCAGTTTTATTAGAGTTAGCCACTACTCCGTAAAGTCCAAGTTTTAACCTTCTCCTAGGGCCTATTTTAAAGACCCTTTCCGCTCCTGCTAAAAGCTCCTCATGTCTATAGTTCGACTCCTGTACCCACATGGCACTAGCTCCGGCCACAGTTCTAATTTTTAGCCTCTTAATAAGCGGGAAGTTATTAATCAATGCTCCATTAAAATGATGCAAGTAGTGCCCTTCTATAAACCACTTGGTTATAACTAAAGATGTATCTAAAAACTGAAAAGACCTTAGCGGCTCACTGAAAAGGAAAGGGTCGGACTGTCTTATCCTCTTCTTGTCCATTTCAAAGAGTGTATTCGTATTCAAAAAAGTTCCTGCAGTAATATTGTATTTAGAATAACCCAATGTGGCTAAAGGCACACTCTGAGTAACTCCAAATTCTATACTACTGTAGTCTATATCGCTGGACAACAAACCATTCCAACCATGAATATAATTAGCATAAAAAGTGGGATACTTACTTCCTAGTATAACTTTTCTCTTAGGTTCACTCATGTAGAGTTGTTTAGGAGTGAATCTAAATCCTATCTCTGTTACAACCGCTTGATGGGCTTCGAAATCATATAAACCCTCGCTAGTTACTATGTCTTCCAGCGGTTCAAATGGCTGTACTAAATCTCCCAGCGGACTTCTTCTTCTATAGCTCATGCTTCCACCAACATAGAGGCCGTTTACCAGTTCCCGGTCATGCTCAAAGTAAAGCTGTTCACTCTTAATATAATTCACTAAAAAAGCCTGACTAAGATAAGCGTCCCAAGGGTTTATAGAAGTAAAACCTCTTCTAGCGCTAATGATTGTCCAAGCTCTTTTGTAAGGATTGGATAACCACCTCATTCTAGCATCTCCATTGATGTGCCCAGTATTTAAACTGGCACTTGCATAGGCACTCGCAGAAAAATAGCGCTGACTTTCATACCTTCTATTGTACCTAAAACCTGGGCCAAGTCTCCATCCATCTACTAAAGTGAAGTCTATAAAGTCTGCCAGTGAATTGATATACCATTCCTGCTTTTTATCAAAATTCCAGAAATCTACTCCATGCCATATCACCTCTAAGAAGCTCACCTTATTTCTGGCTGTCTGAAGTGAGTCTAAATACTCAGGGCTTTTCATATATGCCTGAATACTATCGGTAGTATGCACCAGCTGCTGTTCTTCATTTGTTAGCGGTTCAGGTCTTATGCTTTCCCAATAAGTAGAATCTCTTTCGTATGCTTCTTCCGTGGTAATACCTTTTTCAGAGGAAAAGAACTTTTCAGGAAACTCCACATCTACTTCATAATCAGAGTATTTGATTACTGTTTTCCCCTCGAAGGTTTTGTATTTATTGGCCTTACTTACATAATTGAACTCCTGATAATTAATGAGCCAAGTGGTATCTGAA
>CAZTVP010000518.1:0-2229 GCA_964616995.1 uncultured Comamonadaceae bacterium | reverse complement strand
TAACTAAAATGGACGTTCGCCACTGATTGTTATACCCATACTTCTAGCCGTTCCAGCTACCATACTCATAGCTGACTCGATCTTGAAGCAGTTTAAATCGGGCATTTTATCTTCTGCTATAGCTCGCACCTGATCCCAGGTTACCTTACCAACTTTGGCTCTGTTAGACTCAGAAGAACCCTTCTTTATCTTAGCAGCCTCCATAAGTTGGACAGCGGCAGGAGGAGTTTTAATGATAAAGTCAAAAGACTTGTCACTGTAAACAGTTATTACCACAGGTAATACCTTTCCAGCTTTATCTTGTGTTCTACCATTGAACTGCTTACAGAAATCCATAATGTTCACACCTTTGGCACCTAATGCGGGACCTACCGGTGGAGATGGATTTGCAGCACCTCCGCGAATTTGCAGCTTGATTAAACCTGCTACTTCTTTCGCCATTTTAATCTATATATAATTAAGTGTTTTTGGGATCTAAGGGAAGCTTTAATCATAGTCCAAAAACAACATTTTTAATTCTTACTATTATCAACCGAAGCTTAAGCGAAGGTTGATCAACTCTCTTTCTCTACTTGCATATATCCAAGCTCAAGTGGCGTCTTTCTTCCGAAAATTTTCACCATTACTTTAAGCTTTCTCTTCTCTTCATTGATTTCCTCAATAATTCCGTTGAAGTTATTGAAAGGACCATCTATTACTTTCACAGTCTCACCTACTATGTATGGTACGCTAAGCTCGCTGTCGTTTTCGGCTATCTCATCTACCTTACCTAGGATAGCATTCACTTCAGACTGTCTCAATGGAACCGGATCTCCACCTTTCTTGGCACCGAGGAACCCTATAACATTATTCATATTCTTTACTACGTGCGGAAGCTCTCCTACGAGCGCGGCTTCCATTAGAACATAACCAGGAAAAAGACTTTTCTCTTTGATTGTCTTTTTTCCATTTCTGATTTGGTAAACCTTCTCAGTAGGTATAAGAATCTGTTTTACATAGTCAGAAAGCTTAAGCGCACTGATTTCGCTTTCTAGTGCTTCTTTTACCTTCTTTTCCTTACCACTGATAGCACGTACTACGTACCACTTAAAATTTAGGTCGGCCATAATCACGTCTTAAGATAATATATCATAAATGACACCTATAACTCCTCTCCAAAGTTCTCCAGAACCGTTCATTCCGAAAACATAATCCATTCCCCAAACGATCAGTGAAATGATAAGAGAAGCCACGAAAACTAATACAGAACTCTGCTGTAAGTTCTTCCATGTAGGCCAAGTTACTTTGTTAAGTAACTCATTGTATGACTCTTTTATGTATGTGCCTATGCTTGCCATCTAAACAACTTTTTATTTGCACGGGTGGTAAGAATCGAACTCACGACCTTTGGTTTTGGAGACCACTGCTCTACCAGCTGAGCTACACCCGTTTGTAAACGTGAAAATGAAGGCGGTAATTGCACCGCAAAAACCACCTTCATTTAATTATTTTAAGAGAGTATTTTACTCTACTATTTCAGTAACCTGTCCCGCACCTACTGTACGTCCACCTTCTCTGATAGCGAATCTAAGACCTTTGTCCATAGCTACCTTAGTGATTAGTGTAACATTGATAGATACGTTATCTCCTGGCATTACCATTTCTCTACCTGCATCTAGTGTAATCTCACCAGTTACGTCAGTAGTTCTGAAGTAGAACTGAGGTCTGTACTTGTTATGGAAAGGAGTGTGTCTTCCACCTTCTTCTTTCTTAAGAACATAAATCTCAGCTTTGAACTTCGTGTGTGGAGTAATAGAATCTGGAGCAGCTAGTACCATTCCTCTTCTAATGTCTTTCTTGTCGATACCTCTAAGAAGGATACCAGTGTTATCACCAGCCTCACCTCTGTCTAATATCTTTCTGAACATCTCAACACCAGTTACAGTTGACTTTAATTTCTCGTCACCCATACCTACGATATCCACCTCATCTCCAGTGTTAATTACACCAGTCTCGATTCTTCCTGTAGCCACAGTACCTCTACCAGTAATAGAGAATACATCTTCTATTGGCATTAGGAACGGCTTATCCATATCTCTAGGAGGAAGCTCAATGTAAGCATCTACTGCGTCCATTAATTCTTTAATAGTGTCAACCCACTTAGCCTCTCCGTTAAGTCCACCTAAAGCAGAACCTTGAACAACAGGTGCATTATCACCATCGTACTCATAGAAAGAAAGTAGTTCTCTG
>CAZTVP010000517.1:1182-2234 GCA_964616995.1 uncultured Comamonadaceae bacterium | reverse complement strand
AAGACCTTATGGGAACTATTCCTTTAACCGTAGATGAAATAGAAGATGCCATGAACTAACACCAGCGTGTTAACCCCTAACAAAACTTCACTAAGCCCACGAGCAATTTTAAAGTAATTTTCTTGGTTTGATTAATGTATAGGCATTGGTCTGGCCATGAAAGCGATAAAAAAAATAGGCGTTATAATACTCTCTTTGATTCTACTCATAGCGGTAGGGGGAATCATAGTGGTCAATGTCTATGAAGATGACATTAAAAAATATGCGTTAAAATCACTTTCAGAGCAGCTTGTTAGTCAGGTAAGTGTAGAAGCCATAGACCTTACCCTATGGCAGAATTTCCCCTCGGCATCCCTACAGTTTACTGAGGTTTTAATACCTGAAACTTTTAAGGAGCAAGATACGCTCATCTACGCCCAAGATTTATTTTTAAACTTCAGCCCTTTGGATTTCATAAAAGGGAACTACACCGTAAATGAAGTGGCTCTTTCTGGAGCTAAAGTGAAGCTAAAGAGAAAAGCTTCGGGAGAGGATAACTATCATTTCTGGAAAACCTCAGCAGATAGCACCTCCACTACTTTTAAGCTAGACCTTAACCAAATTTCTCTAAAAGACTCTAAAGTAGAACTAGATGATAAAGCCGCTAAAGTAATACTCAACTTAACTGCAGATAAAAGTCAAATTCAAGGCTCATTTACAGAAAACGACCTAAGTCTTACAGGAAATCTAAACACCTATGTAGAAAGGCTAGAAGTGAATAATCAGAACTATATCTACCAAAAGAGTATCAGCGGAGACGCTTCACTAAACGTAGGGCTAAGTGATGACACGTATCGTTTTAAAGACTGTCATCTTTCCATAAATCAGCTTCCGCTAAACATTAACGGACTAGTAGATTTAAACGACAAGAACACATACTTAGACCTAAATGCTCAAAGTCAAAGTGCAGATTTAAGTACCGTTATCAGTAATTTACCTTATTTCATTCGAACGAAACTAGCTGCCTACAAATCCACTGGAGATTTTAAGACTAATATTCACATAAAAGGAGA
>CAZTVP010000517.1:0-1172 GCA_964616995.1 uncultured Comamonadaceae bacterium | reverse complement strand
ATTAATGCTGATTTCAAACTGAGAAACGGAAAAATCAAACTTGATAAATCGAACATCTCGCTTGGGAATATTAATAGTTCAGGAACTTATTCGGTATCTACCGGAAAAGAAGATTTACTCACATTTAATGATTTTACTTGTAGCCTAGGCTCAGGAAAAATCCTAGGTTCTGGAAAAATTAGTAGAGTATCTAATCCTTTTATAAATGTTGGTCTAGAAGGGAATTTTAACCTGAGCGACTTTACTGAGTTCTTTCAGTTAGAAGATATAGAATATGCTTCTGGATTAGCCAATATGGCTCTGAACTATAAAGGAAACTTCGGTAAAAACTGGAACCCTTCTCCGTCAAATATCAGTCATGCAGATATTTCTGGACGGTGCGAAATATCTAATGGAGAAATCAAACTAAAGAGAAACTCACACGCAGTTTCAGAGTTAAATGGAGTATTTAATTTAACGAATGGAGATGCCACGGTAGAAAACCTAACCGCCATGGTGGGTGAGAGTGATTTCCTCTTTTCTGGTGCGTTTAAAAATTTAACGGCATATCTCTTAACTCCAGAAGAAGTTCTAACTATTTCAGCTGACCTGAAGAGTAAAAGAATAAACCTAGCTGAGCTGGTTAACAGCACTGAAAACGCTACAGAGGAAGCCTACAGACTAGCGCTGCCAAAACACATAAAGTTCACACTAGATTCTGATATAGAAGAAGTTGTGTTTAATGGTTTTAAGGCTAGTTCAGTTCAAGCCACAGGGAAATATGACAAGAAAAAGCTCTCTGTTTATCCGCTTGACTTGACCACTTCTGACGGTGATTTCTCCACCGACTTTCACCTAGCCGAACTAGATGCCGACCGTTTTAAAATTTCATCTAAGGGAAGTTTTTCTAACGTGGATATCCACCAGCTTTTTATGGAATTTCAGAACTTCGGGCAGGACTTTATCACCGCTAATCACCTGAAGGGAACCTCCACTTGTTCCTATGTTTTCCGAGCAGAAATGGATAATGCGCTGAATATTCAGCTTCCTACCATTTACACTAATGCTGACCTTACGCTGCGCAAAGGTGAACTTATACAACAGGAATCACTCATGGAAATGGGAGATTACTTAACCAATATGAAGCTAGTGAAGTCTTTTTCAAACGTAGAAGAGTTAGCCAAAGGTCTAAA
>CAZTVP010000516.1:0-2240 GCA_964616995.1 uncultured Comamonadaceae bacterium | reverse complement strand
CGTGAACATACCTGCAGGGCTAGAAAGAAACGTAGTAGATTTATTTATTTCCAATGAAAGAACAGGAAGCATCTTCCTACCAGCAGCTTTTAGGTTAGACAAGAAAAATGGAAATGCTGCTCAGTACTCAGCAGATTCTTTTACCGCGGTGCAATTCAAAAACGGAGTAGAAATTCCTTACGAGTTCCCATTTCAGCTTAGGATTTTCGACACGATAAGAAACTTGAATTTCCATGTTCCTATGTGGTTTACCATGTTCGTGCTTATGGGCTTGTCATTATTTTACAGCATAAAACACCTGAGCACTGAGGATAAATTGTACGATTTGAAAGCGGCTTCTTCAGCCAAGATTGCGCTCGTGTTCTGCAGCCTTGGTCTAATTACGGGAAGCATTTGGGCCAGATTTGCTTGGGGAGACTGGTGGACAAATGATGCCAAGCTCAATGGAGCAGCAGTTAGCTTTCTTCTGCTAGCGGCTTACTTCATTCTAAGAAAATCAGCTGAGGACAAGCCCAATATGTCAAGAATCACAGCAGTTTACAATATCATTTCCTTCTTTATGATAATGGCATTGATAATGGTTCTACCACGTTTAACTGGTGCTGATTCACTTCACCCTGGTGAGGACGGAAACCCTGCGTTCAGTTCTTATGATTTAGATAGCAATTTAAGAATGGTCTTCTACCCTGCTTGTGCAGGATGGATACTGACCGGAATTTGGATTTATCAGCTTCACTTTAGAATAAACAAATTAAAGCACTTACGCCCATGAAAAAATCAGTGATTACTTCATTATTTATATGCTTTACCTTAGCAGTGTGGGCGCAGGATGGAGCGCTTGAAGAGTACTTTTTTCAGTCGGGAAAAATTAAGGTGGTAATAGCAGTGGCTGTTAGCATAGCACTGGGAATTTTCATCTACCTATTTAGACTGGATAAAAAAATTACACAACTCGAAAGGAGAGACAAATGAAAAAATCAGAGATAGCACTAATCATTTTAGCTGGAGTAGCCATAGCCGCTATGGTTTCCGCACTTGGTGGAAGTGGAAAGGCAGAGACCTTTGCTACGGCTTACGCTAACCCTGGTGTGGATTATAAAATCAATGGAACACTCGTTAGAGAAGAGCCTATCATTTATAATCCTGAGGAAAACGCTTCTCTCACGGTTTTCACCATGAAAGACAGTGAAGGTGGAACCAGTAAAGTTTACCTGAATGAAGCCAAGCAGCAGGGATTCGAGCAGTCTGAGTCTATAAATCTCTTTGGTTATGTAGAAGATGGAAAATTCTACGGTCATGACATGCAGATGAAATGCCCATCTAAGTACAATGACCAAAAACACATGATAGAAAAGCAAGCCTCTACGGAATAAATGGAATACATAGGTGAACACCTGCTCCCAGGTCAAATAGGAGAGTTTTTTATAGCCACATCTTTCGCAGCAGCCATCTTTAGTATGGTGAGCTACTTCTACTCTACTCGTTCTACTGAAAGTGCTTCATGGCATAAGCTGGGAAGAATAGGATTTATCATTCATGGTATTTCTGTCTTTATAGTGATAGGAACGCTTTTCTACCTCTTCCTGAACCACCACTACGAGTACAATTACATTTACAAGTACAGCAGTAAAACCATGCCTTTCAAGTACGTGTTCTCTGCGTTCTGGAGTGGACAAGAAGGTAGTTTTCTGCTCTGGAGTTTCTGGCATATTTGGCTCGGCTTCTTATTGATGTGGAAAGGAAGAAACTGGGAAAAACATACCATGTGCATCCTAGCGCTGGTGCAGGTTTTTATTTCTTCTATGCTCCTTGGAGTTTATTTCTGGGACTATAAATTCGGGAGTAATCCATTTATCTTGAACAGAGAACTTCCGGATACGATTCTTATGCCGTGGGCATCTTCTGAGAGTTACCTCAGTTTGCTCTTTGAAGACGGTAGAGGACTAAATCCACTACTTCAGAATTACTGGATGACCATTCACCCTCCCACTCTTTTCTTAGGATTCGCTAGTACGGTTATTCCATTCGCATTTGCCATAGCCGGATTATGGAAAAAAGACTTTACAGGATGGATTAAACCAGCACTTCCATGGACATTTTTCTCAGTAATGATTCTTGGAACAGGAATTCTAATGGGAGGAGCTTGGGCTTACGAATCTCTGACTTTTGGAGGGTTTTGGGCTTGGGATCCGGTAGAAAATGCTTCTTTGGTGCCTTGGATAATATTAGCGGCAGGAGCT
>CAZTVP010000515.1:0-2245 GCA_964616995.1 uncultured Comamonadaceae bacterium | reverse complement strand
GTTTACCATTATAAGGAAAGGTAAATTGAAAATCGGGATTTTAGGAGTGGGAATAGAACAAGAAGGATTATTGGACCCTACTCTTTTTAAAGGCATCACTTATCAAGATCCTGTTTCCAAAGCCAATCAAACAGCATCTGAATTAAAGGAAAAGCACAAGTGTGATTATGTTATTTGTCTTAGCCATCTAGGTTTTAAATATGACTCAGAAAAAGTAAGTGATTTAAAACTGGCAGCACAGTCTAAAAACATAGACCTCATAATAGGTGGACATACACATACATTTTTAGATCATGCCGTAGAAGTAAAAAATGTACATGAGCATAAAGTAACTGTTAGTCAGGCAGCTTGGGCAGGTTTACGTTTAGGAATCATTAAAGTGAACTTCACTAAAGGTCTTAAATTGAGCTCAGGAAAAACGACAGAAATCAATTAGCAGTTTGGCATGCTTTTAGGAGAGCTGAGATCCTTTTTTGACCTGTCAAAAAAAGTTCTAAGTCAAGGGTTAAAAAATTTTTTTTTCCCATAGTTAATTGCATATTTGTCCTCTCTGTATGAAACTCTACTGTACTACTCTGTAGCGGTGTTTTCATGCTACCTATAACAGAATTTTAATAACCTTATTAACAGGAATAAATGCTTAAAGATTACAATCAAGTTTGGAAGAATTGTCTGTCTATTATAAAGGACAATGTTAGTGAACAGGCCTACAAAACTTGGTTCGAACCTATTAAGCCAGTTAAGCTTGAAAATAACGTGTTAACCATTCAAGTTCCTTCTCAGTTTTTCTATGAATGGCTGGAAGAGCATTTTGTGAATCTATTAAAGAAAACCCTAACAAAAGAATTAGGTGCTGACGGCAGATTAGAGTACTCCATAATAATGGAAAACTCTCAAAGAAACGCTAGTCCGTATACCGTAAAAGTACCACCCTCAAGCTCTAAAGCGGTAAAAAACAAATCTGTAGCCATGCCTATGACAGGCGGTTCTACACAGATTAAAAACCCGTTTGTTATCCCAGGGCTAAGAAAATTACAAATAGATTCCAATCTCAATCCTAATTATTCATTTGAGAATTTAATAGAAGGAGAATGTAACCGTTTAGCTAGAAGTGCTGGTTATGCTGTAGCTAAGAAACCTGGAGGAACGGCCTTTAACCCACTGTTCATTTACGGTTCAGTAGGCCTAGGTAAAACTCACTTAGCTCACGCCATAGGTATCGAAATCAAGGAACAGAATCCTGAAAAAACTGTACTTTACGTTACTTCAGAAAAGTTCACTCATCAGTTTATAGATGCGGTAAAGAACAACACAGTGAATGATTTCAGTCATTTCTATCAGCTAATAGATGTACTTATCATAGATGATGTTCAGTTCTTCAGTGGAAAGGAAAAAACACAAGATGTGTTCTTCCATATTTTCAATCACCTACACCAGACTGGAAAACAAATAGTTTTAACTGCTGACAAACCGCCTGTAGAAATGCAGGGAATGGAACAGCGTCTATTAAGTAGATTCAAGTGGGGACTTTCTGCAGACCTTCAAGTACCTTCTTTAGAGACTAGAGTAGCTATTCTAGAAAAGAAGATGTATACAGATGGTATAGAGCTTCCTAAAGAAGTAGTAGAATACCTAGCATACAGTATCACTACTAATATTAGAGAACTAGAGGGTGCGCTTATTTCTCTTATAGCTCAGTCTTCATTAAACAAGAAATCTATCACCTTAGATTTAGCTAAGAAAATGATAGATAAGTTCGTGAAGAATACAGCTAGAGAAGTTTCTATAGACTACATTCAGAAAGTAGTATGTGATTATTTCGACCTTCCTATAGAGCTTCTAAAGTCTAAGACTAGAAAAAGAGAAATAGTTCAGGCTAGACAGATAGCTATGTACTTTGCTAAAAAGATGACTAAGTCTTCTTTAGCGAATATAGGACTCCACTGTGGAGGTAAAGACCACGCTACGGTATTACATGCCTGTAGAACGGTAAACAACCTTCAAGAAACTGATAAACATTTTAGAAAATACTTAGAAGACTTAGAAAAGAAGCTGAGTATTCAATAATTCCTTTACTCTAAACAAATTCAAGACCCCGTTAAAGTTTTGCTTTTTCGGGGTTATTTTTTTGGTCTAAAAATCGCTTTTCTCTGGTAGTAATACTGACATGGAGGATGATTCTTAGGAAATTTATATTTCTTCTGGTCGAACTGAATCATTTTATTTTCATACTGTTTATATGACC
>CAZTVP010000514.1:0-2247 GCA_964616995.1 uncultured Comamonadaceae bacterium | reverse complement strand
AATGCTGCCTCTGCTGTTGCGCAGATTTCTGGAATATCACAGCAACAAGGAAGCAGTGATGTTTTTGTAAGAGGACTTGGTGATCGTTATCAAAATACCACTTTTAATGGTCTGTTTTTGCCTTCTAACAATGTAAACAAAAAAAATATAGACCTTGATTTATTTCCTTCTGAAGTTATTGAAAGCGTTGGAGTAAGTAAAGCTTACACAAGTAAATACTTTGGAGATTTTAGTGCAGGTAATGTAAACATTGTCTCAAAAGAATATACTGGGCCTGGTTACTTAGCAATTTCTGTTAACTCTGGAGCAAACACAGCTGCAATAGGTCAAGATTTTTTACAAAATGAAGGTACTAGCTACTTTGGCTTTTACAACAGGTATGCTAACGATCCATTTGCAGTTATACTATCTCACGGACCAGATCCAGAACAAATGGGTCCTGCAATACCATTCGCTGGTAGTATTGAAGGAGGCTACTCATTTAACATTGATGACAACCAACGACTCAGCTTTTTCGGAACTGCCGTTTTTGGAAACTCTTTCGAATATAGAGAAGGGCCTGCAGTAGACTTTACCAACGATGTTAAAGTACGTTTTCCAGAAGTTGAAGAGTTTCGTTACGGCACCAATACTTCTGCTTTAGGTTCTATTATTTACAATAATAAAAGTGGGCATAAACTTAAATTTACTTCTCTTTTTTCTAACACATCTAGAGATGTTGCCGAGTTTTATGGTATTGGAGGTAATGGTTTTAATCGTGATGGATTTAGTGAAAATGGCGATGGTGGTTTTTATCAATCTAACCTTCAGTTTGACCAAGATATTATTTTTGTAAACCAACTAAACGGTACACATACAGTTAATGAAGCTTGGTTAGTGGATTGGGGTGTTGGCTATAATAAAGTTTTTTCTGATCAACCAGATAGAAAGCGTTTTTCATTAGAAGATTATCAGTTTACACTTGATAATGACCCAGACACCAATGCTATTTTTTATGATAATATCGCATTCGACAACCAGCGTTATTTTCAAAGTATTGAAGACGATGAGCTTAATAGTTATATGAATATTAACTATAAAGTTTCTGATAAAGTAAACTTCACTTTTGGGTATAATGGACGTACAAAAGAGCGTGGTTTTACTAACTGGCGTTATGGGTATGAAATTTTAGATAAAAATGCCAATCCAGTGATTGACCCTTTAAGTTTAAATAATTTCTTTAGTCCCGATAATTTTAGTACGCTTTGGAATCTACAAGTAGCAAGACAACCACAAGGACTAGACGCCTTAATTGGCCTAACCAATGTACCTCAGTTGTACGAAAATACCTATACAGGTAATTTAGATGTACACGCAGGACTATTTGAAGCTAACATTGAAGCAGGGAAATGGTTATTTGTACCAGGATTACGTGTAGAGAATTGGTCGCAGTCAATTGTGTATGATGTTATAAACCCTGTCCCTACAGATTCTGGCTTTAGGAATGTAACGGAAAACTTATTTTTTCCAAGTTTAAACATTAAATATGCTATTAACGAGGATATGAATTTACGATTATCAGGAAGTATGACAGCTTCATATCCAGAATTTAAAGAGGCAGCGAATTTTGTTTATGAAGAGGTTACGCAACGTATAGGAGGTAATCCAGATGTACTGGGTAAAGTCGATGGAACCGGCGCTAGCTATTCTGAAATACTTAACGCAGATTTAAAATACGAATGGTTTCCAGGAAGAAACGAGTTAATTGCTGTGAGTCTTTTCTCAAAAACAATTAAGGATCCTATTAACTTAGTAGTTGCTACCGATGCTACAGGAAACCAAAGATATTTTAGAACAGGAGATCAGGCAGATGTTTTTGGGGTAGAACTTGAGGCTAGAAAGAATATTTTAACAGATAGCAATAACAGGTCTGTTGTAAGTGTAGGAGGTAACTTTGCTTGGACCAATACCAATCAAGATTTAAAAACAATTTCAACGGCAGATGGTTTTACTTTTGGAACCAACTTTGGAGACCGAACAGAAGCCGAATTGCAAGGAGCTTCTGAGTTTATAGCAAATGCAGACGTAAACTTTACCCCAAAATTTGGTGAGTACGAACCAAGATTTACAACTACTTTCTCATACTTTTCAGATAGAATTGCCGCGCTTGGTAGTGGTGGACTTGGTGATATTGTTGAAAAGTCGGTTCCTACATTAAACTTTATTTGGAGAAACAATTTTGGAGAGCACTTTGAAGCAAATTTCAGT
>CAZTVP010000513.1:0-2254 GCA_964616995.1 uncultured Comamonadaceae bacterium | reverse complement strand
GTTACCTATTTTTATCACCGATGTCTTACTGATAGTGATTGTCTTTTACTCTATCTCTATGTATAACAGAATAATCAAGAAAAAGAATGACCGAGAAAAAGCATTTGCAGATGTAGATGTTTACCTCAAACAGCGTTATGATATGATTCCTCAACTGGTAGAAACGGTGAGAGGTTACATGAATCATGAAGCCAATACGCTTATAGAAGTTACTAAGGCTAGGAATCAATATTTACAAGCCAATTCTATAGAAGATAAAATCTCGGCTGAAAGAAACTACTCTAGATGCATGCGAGGTTTTAACATAGCCATAGAAGACTATCCAGATTTAAAGGCTAATGAGAACTTCCTTAAGCTTCAAGATGACATCAAGTACATGGAGGAGAAAATAGCTAACAGCAGAACCTATTTCAATAAAGCTACAAGAGACTACAATGACTCCATAGAGACATTTCCAGCCAGTAGCATAGCAGGTATGTATGGTTTCAAGCAAGAAGTGATGTTCGACTTAGGAGAAGATGAAAGAGCTAGATTAGACAACGCTCCTGAGATTAAGTTTTAATTTATGAAAAAGCTCTTTCTCGTTAGACACGCTAAATCCAGTTGGTCTGATGGTCAGCTAAAAGACTTTGACAGACCATTAAACAAAAGAGGTTTTAAAGATGCGCCTAACATGGCACAGCGGCTAGTAAATGCTAACGTTTCCGTAGATAAAATAGTCTCCTCTCCTGCTTTACGAGCCAAAACCACAGCGGGATTTTTTGCGGATGTTTTTAATATTAATTCTTCAGAAATCCACTTTGAACCACACATTTATGAAGCGCATCCAGATCCACTAATGCGCATTATTTCTGGATTTTCAGATGAATGGAACACGGTTCTAATGTTTGGGCATAATCCAGGATTTTCTTATGTCCTTGGTTTATTAACGGGTGAAATGATTCATAAAGTAACCTGTAGTATTTCAGAGGTAGAACTGCATATAGAATCATGGACAGAGACGGCTGAAATGGTTGGTTCGCTTATATCTCATGACTATCCTAAAAAAGAACTTTAGCAAGCTAAAATGAAGGTCATTAAAACGCTTTGCATCACTGTTTTTTTCTCTGTTTTGACTGCCATTATAGGCTATTTGCTAGCAGTAAGAAATGCGGAATTAAGTTTATTATATGTCCTATTATGTGGCCTGATGCTTAGCTCATTTCAATTGTTGACTGGTAGAAGCTCTACTAAACTAGAACGCTATATTAAAGTCTTGTCTCCATTAATATGTATGCTCATTATCGGCTATATGGTATATGTAGAGTTCAACTATCCTATGCCAGCCTCTTTGTCTGAAAAAAGTGCGGTGCAAAGAGCGTTTAAATACCTAGGAGAACTCAATCATCAAACTATTAGAAACTTCCTCTCCCGATTTTTCAGGATTATATCATTGAAAAACTGGATAACTATTTACACTTCATTCACTACAGGCATTATTCTAATTAATACTTTAAAAAACAAATCTTATCTGAGAGAACTAATAGCATCTGACAGTGCTGATGAAGATGGAAGTTTACTAAGAAAAAGAATGGAGAGAAAAAGCCAAAAATTCAAGCGGAGATTCTAAGTTCATAAGTAAATTAAAATTGTTAGCCTGAATAATTCTCAATACATGTACCTTTGCTTCCCGTATATAATTTTACGGGTATGTCAGACAGTGCTAAATACATCTTCGTTACAGGAGGTGTTACTTCTTCTTTAGGTAAAGGAATTATTTCAGCTTCTCTAGCTAAACTATTGCAGTCCAGAGGATTCAGAGTTACCATTCAAAAGCTAGACCCGTATATAAACATAGACCCAGGAACGCTAAATCCGTATGAGCACGGAGAATGCTTCGTTACAGATGATGGAGCAGAAACCGATTTAGATTTAGGTCATTATGAACGTTTCTTAGACCGAAGAACTAGCCAATCAAATAACATTACAACCGGTAGAATTTACCAGAGCGTTATCAATAAAGAGCGTAAAGGTGAATATCTAGGAAAGACCGTTCAAATCATTCCTCATATTACGGATGAAATCAAGAGATGTATTAAAATCTTAGGCTCTAAAAGTGCCTATGACTTCGTAATTACAGAAATAGGTGGAACAGTCGGAGACATAGAGTCGCTTCCGTATGTAGAAGCCGTAAGACAGATGAAATGGGAAAAGCCTAATGACTGCCAGGTAGTACAACATACACTAGTTACATATTTATCTGAGGCTGGAGAGT
>CAZTVP010000512.1:0-2256 GCA_964616995.1 uncultured Comamonadaceae bacterium | reverse complement strand
TGAAGCACTACCCAGTATCCTCCCACTATTGGGTCTGGATTTATGGCTTCTATTATAGCCGAAGTGGCAGGTGAACAAATTTCCTGTGGTGGTGTAATAGCGGTGTTATTTGACGGGTCTGCTACCACAAATGTTAAGGTAACTGTAGTAGTGCTTGTAATTACACTATTCTCCGAATTAGTTACTTCTAAAGTGAACGTATCTTCACCAACTAAGTCTGCTGGCGCTGTGTATGAAAAACAGAAATCAAATGGAGAGGTAGGTGGTGTTACTATTACTTGACCTTGATTCCCTGTGACATTAATAATTTCTACGTCATCATTACACCCATCTGTTATGAGACAATAGTCTATAACATCTCCTTGGCAAATGGTGTCTACCACAAAAGCCATAGAAGGTGACATGGTACTAGGGTCTATTATTTGTAGACATTCGCCCCCTGGTAATGCTGAATCCAAGGGAATGATTAATTCCTCGTCACTTGGCTGAGGAAAAAAAGAAGGCACAAGTAGCAAGAGTGCTAGGTATGTGAGGTGGTAAACCATACTTAACTTTTCTTAATTAGTCTGTTATATCAGTGTTCTGTAAACAAAATTACACTTATTACGACCGTTATACGTTAATTCTGAAATAATGATACAAGAAGTTCTTGTGCTTAAAAATTACCTTTGCACCGCAGAATGAATTTATACTCTAACAAACAGCGCTGGAAGATTACGCTATTTCTCATAGCTGTACTCATAGTGATGGCCAGCTTATGGTATTCACAGTTCATTTCTGGTAAAATTCAAGAGAGAGAACGACAAAAAGTAGAGCTATGGTCTAAGGCCATTAAGGAAAGGACTTCTCTGGTGAACCTTACGGGAGACCTATTCGAAACACTGAAAAGCGAAGAGAGAATTAAAGCCGACCTATGGGCTAAAGCTTTCATAGAGTTAAGTTCAGCTGATTTTGATGATGACGTGAGCTACCTCACTGACGTTACTTTCAGTAACACAACTATTCCTGTGATTCTGGCCGATGAGTCTGGAAAGATAATCAGCTCTAAAAACCTGACCGATAACTGTCAAGACTCCCTCTGTATGGCCACAGCTAAAGATAGAATGGCCAGAAAGAACAAGCCCATAGAAATAGCCATTTCTTCTACCGTGAAGCAGTATTTATACTACGAAGACAGTAGGATTTTTAGAGATTTAAAAAACACCCTAGACAGACTAGTGACCACCTTTATTTCTGAAACGGTAGTTAACAGTGCTTCAGTTCCAGTAATTCTCACTGATAGCACTAAAACCGAACTCATCAGTTTTGGCGGGATAGATAGCTTGGATTTGTCTAGCCCTCAATCTGTATCGCTTAGGATTAAGTCCATGGCTTCAGAAAATGAGCCATTAGAAATAGAGGTCTTAGGACAGGGTAAACAGTATATCTTTTTTGAAGATTCATACTTGCTAAAACTACTCAAGTATTTCCCTATAGTACAGTTGATTTTAATCGGTTTATTCCTCTTCGTGGCGTACATGATATTTAGTACGTTTAGAAAAGCTGAACAGAATCAAGTGTGGGTAGGAATGGCTAAGGAAACAGCTCACCAGCTGGGGACTCCGCTCTCCTCTCTCATGGCTTGGATGACCTTATTAGAAGAAGAAAATATAGACCCTACAGTTATCACTGAAATGACCAAGGACATTACTCGATTAAACACCGTAACCGATCGTTTTAGTAAGATAGGAAGTGAACCTGAACTCATAGAGGTAAACCTAGACGATATAGTAGGTAATTCAGTAGATTACTTAAAGACTAGAGTTTCTAAAAAAGTGGAGTTTTCTTATCACGGGCTTAGCACTCCGGCACTTACCAAACTTTCTAGACCTCTGTTTAGCTGGGTGCTGGAGAACTTATTCAAAAATGCCGTAGATGCCATGAACGGTGTGGGAAGTCTAAGCATAAGCCTTACGGAAGGGCCTAAAGGCTGGCAGGTAGATGTAAAAGACACGGGAAAAGGCGTTTCTAAAGCCAATATCAAGACGATTTTTGAACCCGGGTTTACGACTAAAAAAAGAGGTTGGGGTCTTGGGCTAAGCTTGAGCAAACGAATCATAGAAGAATACCACAAGGGGAAGATATTTGTGCTTAGTTCTGAACTCGGTGAAGGAACCACTTTTAGAATAATTATGCCTAAATCCAAGTAATTTAGCCTACCTTCCGTTTTGATACTAATCGGTTTTTGGGCGGATGGCACGTACATTGCACCGCAGC
>CAZTVP010000511.1:0-2258 GCA_964616995.1 uncultured Comamonadaceae bacterium | reverse complement strand
TACTCTGAATTAGAAATCACAGCTTTAGTACAAAACACTGGTGACTTATACATCCACCAAGCTGCTAGAGATTCTGAGATTCCTATCACTGTGGAAAATGATTTAAGTGCTGCAGCTGCAGGTGTTGAAGAAATAGCTGCGCAATGTTCTGGAGACATTACTATTAATCCAGTAGTTACAGTTCAGAATACTGGTAACAATGAATTGACATCTTGTACTATTACATATGACGTTAATGGTGGAACTGCTCAGACTTATGATTGGACTGGAGGTCTTACAACATTCGCTAGTGAGGAGGTAGAATTACCTGCTTACACGTTCACTACGGCAGGAACTAACACTTTAAACGTGTCAATTTCTAATCCTAACAACGGAATGGACGAGTTGATGGAAGATAACGCTATTGCTGCTGATGTACCTTTATCACCAGACGCTGATTTCTTCGTAGTACTAGAAATGCAAACTGACCAATATGCAAACGAAGTTTACTGGGAAGTTCAGAACAGTGCTGGTGAAACTGTAGCTAGTGGAGGTAACACTGCTGTAGGTCTTACAAATGTGGGAACATTTACATTCCCGCCTGAGGCTGCTGTAGCTGATAACCCAAATGCGTATGCTAACGAAACTTCTTACTCTATTGGAATCGATATTCCTGCAGTAGACTGCTATACTTTCATTATGGCAGATTACTACGGAGATGGACTAGCTACTTACGGAGGATCTTATAGAGTAACTGATGCAGACGGAAACCTTCTAATTGATGGAACAGAATTCTCTGCTGATCTTCAGAGTGATTCGTACAAAGGAACAACTATCGGTGTAGGAGTAGAAGAAGTTGAAGCAGAGACTGATTTCACTGTACTATCTAATCCAGTAGTAGATCAGTTAAATTTAAAACTTGATATAGCTAACACTACTTCAAGTCAATTAACTGTAGTAGATTTCCAAGGAAAAACTGTTATTTCTGAAGATTTCGGAACATTAACTGCAGGACAGCATAACTCTTCTTACGATGTTAGTGCTCTTTCTACAGGAATGTACTTCGTAACACTTACTACTGAAACAGGAGTTATCAATAAAAAGGTAATTATCGAGAAGTAGTCTGATACTACATAAAAAAAAATGAGCCAGCTATTTAGCTGGCTTTTTTTTGCTTGAAATTTCACGATTACAAACACTTTCAATATTTACTTTTATGCCTTCTTAAACGATGCCAAGATATGAGTTTAAAAAGTAAAAAAGACGCCTTAGATTACCACTCTCGTGGTAGAAAAGGAAAAATAGAAGTAATTCCTACTAAACCATACAGTTCTCAAAAAGACTTGAGCTTAGCGTACTCACCTGGAGTAGCTGAACCGTGTCTAGAAATAGCACAAAACCCAGATGATGTATATAAATACACAACTAAAGGAAATCTAGTAGCTGTAATCTCTAATGGAACTGCCGTTTTAGGTCTTGGAGACATAGGACCAGAAGCTTCTAAACCAGTAATGGAAGGAAAAGGGCTACTTTTCAAAATTTTCGCAGATATAGATGTGTTTGATATAGAAATAGATGCTTCAGATGTAGATAAATTCATAGAAACAGTTAAAGCGATTTCTCCAACTTTTGGAGGAATAAACCTCGAAGACATTAAAGCTCCAGAAGCCTTCGAAATAGAAGAAAGGCTAAAACAAGAACTGGATATCCCCATTATGCATGACGACCAGCATGGAACAGCTATAATATCTGCAGCGGCTCTTCTAAATGCTCTAGAATTAGCCAAGAAAAAGATTAATAAAATAAAAATAGTAATAAGTGGAGCTGGAGCAGCTGCCATGGCCTGTGCAGACTTATATGTGAGTATGGGAGCTAAAAAGGAGAACATTTTTATGCTTGACAGTAAGGGGCTGCTCACTAAGAGCAGAGAAGGTCTGGGTAAAAGAAAGAAAAAATACGCTGTGGATTCTAAAGCTAAGACTTTGGATCAATTGCTAAAAGGTGCAGATGTATTCCTCGGATTGAGTAAAGGAAATATAGTTTCTTCAGATATGGTGAAATCCATGTCTAAAAATCCAATAGTTTTTGCGCTAGCCAACCCAGAACCAGAAATAAGTTACAAGGAAGCCTGTGCTGCTCGAGAAGACATAATAATGGCTACGGGGAGATCAGATAATCCTAATCAAGTTAACAATGTGTTAGGTTTTCCATACATATTCAGGGGAGCATTAGACGTTAGAGCTACTGCCATTAATGAAGAGATGAAATTGGCCGCTGTA
>CAZTVP010000510.1:0-2268 GCA_964616995.1 uncultured Comamonadaceae bacterium | reverse complement strand
TAATTCCTGAAATATCAAATCTGACCTTAGCTCTTTTCATTAGGTCATACGCTTCTTTATCAGATTGCATGATATAAAGCATCTTTTTAGGCATTATCCTTTCGCCATTTTGGTAATACATGGTAACAAGATTCTTTTCTACTACGATAGCATCACTCTTTTGAGCGGTGCAATTGACTCCTAAGAATAAGAAAACAAGGAGGCAAATGATTGAAATTTTCATGAAAGAGATAATTAGAAGAACGCAAAGTACAAGCTTCAAAATACACTACCAAGTCAATTTCAATCAAATGCGTAATTCGAGTCTAAGCTACTCCAACAAAGCCATATCCTCTATAATCTGCCACTCACCTAAGTTGTTTTTGATGAAGAGAAGTGTGAGTTCCATAGCAGAATCTTTCCCTTTAAATGAACAAATAACCGTAGCTGAATGAGAAACTACAGACATATGAGAAAAATCTACGGTGTAAGCCTCACCACCTATTTTTTCTCCTTTCATAAGCATGAGATAAGTGGGTTTATCCAGTAAAGTCAGCTTATCAGGTGTGGGATATTGATTAGCTATTACCCTAAAATCTTTATGTAAGAGATTCTCTAAAGAAGAGATGTCTCTTAGTTCTACAGCCTCTGCAAACTGATGTACTTTTTCTTTAATTAATTTCTCTTCCATGGGATTCTGATGAGTTGGTAAGAAAGCAAAAGCACTCAAAATGCATGCTCCTAAAATGATTAGTAAATATTTCATGATTTAAAATTATACTACAAATTTCAAGAGAGTTATTCAGCCACAATTTGACATATGTCACAAACTGAATTACATAGAGCCTCTCATTCTACTCAGCGTTTCTCTGCTCATGCCAAGATATGAAGCTAAATATTGAAGAGGAATACGTTGAATAAATTGAGGATATTTTTCTATAATGTGCTGATACTTATCCTTAGCAGTTAGAGAGGAGCGTATGAAAGATAGTTCCGCATGTTCACTGAGTAAACCTTCAAGAACCACTCGACCGAATTCCTTAAAATTTTCTGATTCCTTATACAATCCTATGAGTGCATCTTTGGAAATAAAATGAACCCGAGTAGCTTCCAGACTTACTAAGTACTGTTCACTTGGCTTTGACTTAGAAAGACTAACGATATCTGTGGCAAATTCTCCTTCGAAGTAGAAGTCTTGGTAATACTCTTTGTCTCTGAAAGGTTTAAACAAACCTAAACTGCCTTTTTCTATCAAGTAAAGTCCTGCACAAACATGTTCTGCTTTAAACACAAACTCTCCTTTGTCATATTCTTTTGGAATCATGATTTGGAGAAGTTTTTCTTGGTCTTCTGCTGATAGGGTTTCAGCATGAGAGAATTCAGTTGGGAAAGGCATAATTTTCAGTTTTTCAAATTTCTTATTGCTCTATTTGTTCTCCTGTTAGTGATGAATATGGCTAAAAGTAAAAATGCTACTTTGCCTAACATCACAAAGAGATACACTGCATTAATTAAACTAACTCTTGGCTGCTCTCGGATTATAATTGATTCAATAAAAATCAAAAGACAAAAGAATAGAGACAGTTCTAACAGGATACTTTTTTCCCAATTCACTATTCTGGTCAATTTCAAGTTGTTCTTATGTCTTGTATAGCCTAAAACAGGATGCCAAAATAAGGGGCTTCTGGACCATCTGGTCAACGATACATGAATACTATTCTTGTCCTCATAATGAACTCTTAAATTTTTATCTTTTTTAATGCATTCTATTAAAGACATTATTATCAAAATTAATTAAATCCGTCAAGGAATACTTTCATGTTTCAATAGCCATAGCTATTCCTTAATTTGCACACTAAAATCGACTGAAAAATGACCAAGCTAGGAAATTACGTTTTAGGAAACTGGGAAACAGGAACTGGAGAAGGAGTTCCGGTGTATAATGCCGTAAATGGAGAACTCATTCACCACTCCTCTACTGAAGGATTAGACTTTGGTGCTATTTTGGATTATGGAAGAACTGTGGGCGGACCAGCATTGAGAAAAATGACCTTCCAGCAGCGTGGCAATATGCTTAAAAAACTAGCGCTTTATCTTACCAAAAGAAAAAACCAGTTTTATGAAATCAGCTATAAAACTGGTGCTACTAAAACGGATTCTTGGATAGATATAGAAGGTGGTTTCGGTAACTTATTTGCCAATGCTTCTCTCAGAAAATTATTTCCCAACCAAACGTTTCATGTAGATGGTGCGCCAGTGGATTTAAGTCGCGGTGGAGCGTTCATGGGA
>CAZTVP010000509.1:0-2279 GCA_964616995.1 uncultured Comamonadaceae bacterium | reverse complement strand
AAGTAGGAGTTAAATTACCATCTACTACGCTAGCTAAATTGGGCATATATCTATTTGGAGAACTATTTGGCATTATAGATCTGTATAAAGGACCCTGTGCCCAGTTAGGTTGTGGTGTTCCACTTCCTGGAGCTTGTTCTGGGTCATTTTGAGACCAATTATAAGTAAGAGTTTCACTGCCATCTGCGTCGGTTGCATTTCCTCTCAATACGAATGCAGTAGACTTAGGGATAATATAATCATTTCCTGCATCAGCTATTGGAGCTTGATTTGAAATTATTGTTTCTTCATCACAAGAACTACTTACCCCATTTTTAATATTAGCGCTAATATCTCTTATGTTTACATAATTGAAATGTGCATCACTATTAGATTGTACGTTAGTTGGACAAATTCCTGCGTATCCCATTATAGAACTACCGCTAGCAGGCTCAACTTCAGTCTGTCCACTACCACTTCTAGAACAGGTGTTCATGGTGTGGTAGCCACCAAACTGGTGTCCCATTTCGTGCGCTACATAATCAATATCAAATGGGTCACCAGTTGGATTGGCACTTCCCGTATATCCACTTCCTTTTTGTCCGCTTGTACATACACAACCAATACAACCAGCGCTACCTCCACCCGAAGTGTTAAAGTTATGACCAATATCATAGTTAGCATCACCAATAATATTGTCGATTACGTTTTGAGTAGTGTTGTTGTACTCTCCAGCCCAAGGATCTGAATTGGTTGCACCGTAGTAAATAATTTCGTCGTTATTAGCTACAAACAATAAGGTAATTGCTAAATCTCTTTCGTAAATTTCATTTACTCTATTAATGGTAATAGTCATTTGTGCCTGAATATCTTCTACTTCTGTTCCGGCATTTGCAAAAATATTACCATATTCAGCATTACAAGATTGAGCTAGTCTATAAGTTCTATGTACACTATCATCTACATTTAACATACGACTCGCTGGCCCATTTAAAGATGGTAATTCTATACCTTGATCTGTTAGGCATTCAAAATTAGATGAGCTCTTTGTTAAATCTTTTCTGTTATATACTATATAGTTTTCTGTATTGGTGGTATAGGGATCTATGTAAGTTGCACTTCTAACTCCAGAAAGACTCATAGTGTGTAAGCCAAATTGAGTAACGCTAAACCTCATCGTTGCAGTTGGATCATCAATTCCAACAGCCTTATATGTTTTTATGTTTGGAAATTTAGCTTGTAACTCATCTTCCATGATTGAAGAAGAAGTTACTCTAAATTTTTCTAGCCTACCTGTTTCCATAGGAAACTCAACCACGACAGGAGATTGTCCTGTGAAAGTACCTTTTTTTGGAGCTTGCTCCACAATATTCTTAAATGCATTTAGATCTAAGTGAAATAAATAATAAGATGTTGGGTTCGATGATCTTTTGGTTTTCTCTAAATTACCTAGAGCTTTTTTGGATGTTTTCGTCCAATAGTTATCTTGTCCTGAAACTGAAAAAGCCAAGAAAAATAATATTAAACCTAAAACATGACGTAAATTTGTATTCATAGTTGAAGTGTGATTAAGTTAAGCTTTAAATTTAAGATAATTTTAAAGTTTAAGAAAAGATATTTAAGTTAAAATATGAATAATCCTAAGGAGATGAGTAACATAATAAACCCTTCTGTAGTTACTATTGGTACATTTGATGGGGTACATGTGGGGCATCAAAAAATTATTGACCGATTAATAGATGTAGCTCAAAAAAATCACTTAGAATCTGCGATCCTTACTTTTTTTCCGCATCCAAGAATGGTCTTACAAAAAGAAGTGGGAATTAAGTTAATAAATACCATAGAAGAGAGGAAAAAGATTATTAAGGATAAGGGAGTAGATCATTTAGTAGTTTACCCTTTTACAAAAGAATTTTCTAGGCTTACAGCAAGAGAATATGTGGAGCAAATTTTAGTCAATAAACTAAATGCAAAAAAAATTATCATTGGCTACGACCACCGCTTTGGTAGAAATAGGAACGCTAACATTCAAGATTTAAAAGAATTAGGAAAAACCTTTGGTTTTACGGTAGAAGAAATTTCTAAACAAGATGTAGAAGATGTTGCAGTAAGTTCTACTAAAATTAGAAAAGCTATAGAAGAAGGCGATATAGAAAAAGCTAATACATTTTTGGGCAATCCTTTTTCCCTTAACGGAAAAATAATAAAAGGTAAGAGCTTAGGTAAAACTTTAGGTTTCCCAACAGCCAACTTAGAGATTAAAGAAGACTATAAAATTATTCCAAAACACGGAGTTTACA
>CAZTVP010000508.1:0-2280 GCA_964616995.1 uncultured Comamonadaceae bacterium | reverse complement strand
CACAGAAAGCTGTGCAAAAGAATACCAGACCGAATGAACCCTCGTTATTTAAGATGTACCTTTAAATAATTAGGATGAAGTACTTTCTCTTTTTGATTTTAACCGCTATTTCAGGTGTTACAGTGTTTGCTCAAGACTGTGGTAATCCTATTACCTTGTGTTCTAATGTGCCAGAAACTATAGACAGCACGAGTTTTGCAGGTGGTTTTGGAGGACCGTGTTTTACAGCTACACAAAGCATTTATTACACCTTCACCACCAATGATCCATCTGGAAACCCATCAGGGTTTAGTCCTTATGAGGTGGGAGCCAATATTCAAATTGAAAATTGTACGGAAACTGATTCGCTAATAGAAGTTATAGCCGGTTTTTACGAAGTAGCTCCAGGACAGTCTCCTTGTAACCCCATGACTTCTTTAAATCCATGTGATACATCTACCACATCATTTCAGATCGGTTCCGGTACTCTTCTGCCAAACACTACGTACTACATGGTGTTAGGAATTAATCCATTAACAGCTGGATTTAGTTGTAATGTAGAAGTTACGTTGTCTGGTTCTCCCATAGAGATAGATGCTTGCTGTGATGATTCCATATTAGCTGGAAGTTCTTCAGACTTGGTGGTGTTCGGAGCGGTAGACGTACCTAATCAGCCAGAGTATTTCTGGTCACCTGAGCAGTTTGTGGATGATTTTGAAATAGAGAATCCAATAGCCACTCCTGCTGAAACCACCACATTCTCTGTTCAAGCTCAAATAGGCGACTGCCAAGTAACGGATGAAGTGACCATCACAGTTTCTACCGTAGAAATAATAATTCCTAATGACGCTATAACCCCTGATGGAAATAACTTGAACGACACTTGGTTCATCCGAAATATTAATCTTTTTGAGAATCCTATAATCACAGTTTATGATAGATGGGGACAAGAGGTGTTCAATAGCATAGGCTATGATAAAGAATGGGATGGAACTAACGAGGGAAGAAGACTAGCTACAGGAACATATTACTATGTGATAGAAGTAAATAGTGCCACTAATCCCGAACAATTAACCGGACACGTAGCTATTCTGAATTAAATGAAAAAGGTTTTTCTCATAGCGTGTTTGGTTTCTTTTGGAGTGTTGGAGTGTTTTGCGCAGCAAGTTCCGCTTTATACCAATTACAACTTCAACCTGCTTGGAATAAACCCTGCAGTAGCTGGAACTCAGCCGTGTTTAGACCTTAGAATGGGTCAGCGGAGACAGTGGACTGGAATAGGTGGGGCGCCTTTATCCAACTATTTACTAGCTAGCGGAAGCTTCGGTAAAAAACGGTTCAATTTTCACGGTGCGGGTATCCATGTAGAAAATGATGAAGCCGGTAGATTTGGGTATGAAAGCTGTTTACGCATACCACATGAGAGTGAACCGAAGAAACATGCTTTCTATGGGGCTTTCACTTGGATTTAACAGAATAGTATTTGATTCAGGCGGATTAATCCTTAATGACCAAGAAGACATCAATGCCAGTCAGCCGCAGTTCTTGTTTCCACTAATAGGAGCGGGTTTCTGGTACCAAAGTCAAGACCGATTCATAGGACTGAGTTTTAAAAACTTAATCCAAAATAGACTTGAAAATATAGGAACCGATAGTCGTTATAGAACTCACACTTACCTCATCATGGGTAAGAGTATTCCAGTAGATGACAACCTTTTTTTCAAACCTTCCGTAAACTTTAGATACATAAGCGGTTCACCTATAGCAGCCGACCTGAATTTAGTATTCGATTTAAACGATGTATTTGAGTTCGGGATAGCAGCTAGAAGCGGCCACGGTATCTCAGGCTTAGTGAAAGTAGGAGTGCTCAAGTACCTCACCATAGGCTATGCCTATGACAGGACTTTGAACAAACTGCGTTTAGGAGGAGCCAACACTCATGAGATAATGCTCGGAATAAGAGCTTGTCCTAGAGGAGGAAGCCGAGGCATAAAGTGCAGCGCTTACGATTAGAAGAAGACAATTTTACTATTTATAATTTAACTGAGTCAAAGTGATTAACAACACCACCCTACCTTTGATAGCTTCAGTGAGAACTTTACTATTCCTTACAGGACTAGTATTCTCCTGCTCTGCTTATGCTCAGAGCTACAGTATTCACGTAGAAGAAAATCAAACACAAACTCTAGTGCTCAACCAAGCTTCTAATTTAGAGGTAACCGGTGAAGGCAAGCTCATTCTTAAGTCTCCTTCAGACGAGATAGTACTGAAAGGAAATGTAATCGTGAGTAAAGATGTGAA
>CAZTVP010000507.1:0-2283 GCA_964616995.1 uncultured Comamonadaceae bacterium | reverse complement strand
TCCAACTGCTCATCACTCAACCGAACTTGCAAATGCAAGTGACACAGATTTCCATTATGACAGCCACTCTCGTGAGGCAGCAGGATATCGTACCGTGCACAATCAAAACCCAAGCAACTATACGATTCAGTTAGCCAGTGGTAAGAAAGCTTTCCGTAGTAATCAGTTTCGCTGGGGCCTGTATTTCCATCTACTACACAGTTACTAAAACCTCCTGTGAGCGTTCCCATGACAAGGCCATTGAAATTAAAAAGTGGGGCTCCCGAGCTTCCTGGTTCAGTAACTCCGTGTCCGTTTTGCGTTCCTACCCATGTAACGCCCCAGTGTGAACCTGGCGCCCCAAGGAATGTAGAAATAGTAGGACTTGAATACGTGCTTATTTTTTTCTCGTCTCCTAACGGATGATGAATACTCACGCCTGTACTACTCGCTGCATTCACAGCAGACCAACCAGCCCAGTAAGGGTTCCAAGCCGAAGGAATAGGCAAGTCTATTTCCAAAAGAATAAAGTCTGAACCAGAAGGATTAGACTGTCCAGCCACAGCGTCATTACTGTCTGCCAATCTGGTTAATCCAACTCGAAAATTAGAGGTACCAGCATTAGACCCATTACAAGATGAATGTTCATAGTTAAATGTAACGACAGCTTGGTCAAGTTCAGCATCACTCGTAGATTCCATGCAGTGCAGTGCACTTAGGAGCAGTCTTCTTTGGTCTCCTGAAGTATTGTTCATTAGTGTTCCAGTACAACTAAAAAGGACAGTTCCTTCTTGAACTACCACACTCATCACAGCATCTTTCTGCTCAGCCCATTCATCACCTTCGGCACAGGCTACATCTACATGGCAGTCTCCTCCACCACTGTCAAGACTCCGTGAATGGATGACTCCTATTTGATTCAAATTGAATGTAGAATAAGATGCTGAATTTTTCCTCTGAAATACTAGTTTAATATGATTGGATTCTAGAGGTGGCGTTGCAAAGGTTTCCTTGCCTCCAATATTTTCTGCATTTATATAAAGCAAAGGCTCCTCGGATGTAACATCTATGAAACTTAATACATCTTCTGAGTTCAACTGAATGTCTGAAAAGTAAAAGCTGAGCGGATGATTTGCTTCTAGAGCAAATTCCATTTCATAAGTTTCATCATCTTCAGAAGAAACCCAATTGGATAGTTGTCCGATGCTCTGAGGTATGTTGACCATTCGACCAAACGGTGTTTGAAATCTTTCCTCTTCTACTATAGCATCTAGTTCTATTAACTTCTCATTATCCATTTGTATGAAACAGAGGTTTCCCTCAGAACTAACTTCAAAGCCCTCTTGTGCATTAGAAAAAGAAATTGTACCGCAGAGAAGAATTACTAGGTAGAGTAGTTGTCTGTAGTTTCCGACAAATAAAATCATAGGGCAAATTTAGTGTGTTTTGCAACGCAGAAATAAACAGCTCACAGGTGAAAAAGAAAAAATAAGAACCTGTCAGACGTTTTCTGGTTTTAACATAAGTTTGAGTAGAATGCCGAAGTTTATGAGAGATTTAACAGAAATTCGTTAACCTTTTTGGCATAATAATAGTAATCTATAGAGCTTTATAAATTAAAGCAGCAGAATATTGAAAACGATGAAAAGATTAATCACCCTTTCCCTTCTTAGTTGTCTGAGTTTTATCACCTTCGGGCAGAAAGAACTGGACGAAACCACTACCACAGAAAAATTCAATAAACTTCTTTATTACATCAACAATTTGTATGTGGAAGATGTGGATGCTGAAGAATTAGTGGAAACTGCTATAGTAAAAATGCTGGAAGAGCTAGACCCTCACACTAGTTACATTCCTGCTGATGAGGTAAAGAAAGCTAGTGAGCCACTGAAAGGAAATTTCGAAGGAATAGGAATACAGTTCAATGTCTTGAAAGATACCATATTCGTGGTGCAGACTATATCTGGCGGGCCTTCTGAGAAAATCGGGCTAATGGCTAATGATAAGATTCTTACTGTAGATGGTGAGAACGTAGCCGGAATAGGAATTCAAAATTCTGATGTTATCAAGAAATTAAAAGGCCCTAAAGGAACTAAAGTTACTGTAGGTGTGAAAAGAGGACGTTCTCCTAAGGTACTAGACTTTACTATTACGAGAGATAAAATTCCTATTTACTCGGTAGATGCATCGTACATGCTGAATGATGAAACGGGTTATATCAAGGTAAACAGATTTAGCGCTACCACTCAGGAAGAAATGACGAATGCTTTAGTGGCGTTGCAAAAAGAAGGTATGGAAGACCTA
>CAZTVP010000506.1:0-2303 GCA_964616995.1 uncultured Comamonadaceae bacterium | reverse complement strand
TTACTCCTGGTGAATATACCGTAGAATTAGAAATTACAGACTTAAATGATGAAAACGCCCAAGCTATTAAACATGCAGAAGTGGTTTCTATTCCTGAGTACAACTTATTAGCTATTTCTGATGTGCTTTATGTAAGCGGTTGGGGGCCTACAGAAGAAAATAATGACCTCAGCCGGAGTGGATTTGATATTCTGCCTAGAGTCTCTAACCTATATTCTGCTGAGAATAACACATTGGTCTTTTACTGCGAGGTGTATAATACGAACAAGTTTTTCGGTGAAAATGAAGAGTTCGTCATTTCTACTTCTGTAGAATCTCAGTACTCTGGAAAAGTAATTCCTAATACGCTGGCTTATAAAAAACACTCTTCTGCTTCTGTTATTCCACTTATTCTAAACAAGGACATTTCTGACTTACAAGAAGGTTTTTACAATCTCACTGTAGAAGTAAGAAATAAACTAAATGAAGTACAATCATCTAAAAGAATACAGTTTATTAAATCAGGAACTAGACTCAGAGAAGCAGCTCTAGACGTAGATGCATCAGAAACCTTTGCAGCGCAATTTACAGATCCTAAAGCGCTTAGAGAACATATAAGCTCACTACAGCCTATTTCTGATTCTTATGAGCTAAGAACCATAAATTCTACATTGGACGAATCCACCGAGCTAGGCACACTTCAGAGTTTTATGTACACCTTTTGGGAAAGTAGAAACCCTCAGAATCCAGAGGCCGCTTGGTTAGCTTATAAAAATGATGTCCAGGCGGTGCAAAATGAATTTGCAACGCGGATAAAAAAATGACCTGAGTCGGACAGGGGTAGAGTTTATTTAGAATATGGTCCACCAAATACGCGAATCGTAAGAAATAATGACACAGGTGCTTTCCCTTATGAAATATGGCATTATTACAAAGCCAAACAGTTTTCTAACAGGAGGTTTGTTTTTCTTAATGATGACGTAATCACTAATGACTATCAGCTCATTCAAAGTGATATAGTAGGTGAAGTTAGAAATGACAATTGGATAGATATGATACTTACTGGAATTCAGTCTAATAGAGTAAATGATCAAGGTCAAGATGCATTTGATAGAACCACCAACTTTGATGGTGCCAGAGAGATTATCAAAGACCTATATTTGAACCCTCGTTAATTAATGATGTAGGGAGTGAAAGAAACTGCAGTCGTAATTCTAAATTTTAATGGAGAAAAGTTACTGCCTACTTATCTCCCATCAGTAATAGAACATTCCTCAGAAGCAGATGTAGTAGTTATAGATAACGCATCTACTGACGGTAGTCTCGAGGTTTTAAGAAACCAATTTCCTTCAGTTCAAATTATAAAGCTCGACAAGAACCGAGGTTATGCTGGAGGTTATAATCATGGACTAAAATTCTTAAATCACAAGTATTTTCTTCTTCTAAACAGTGATGTAGAAGTCACAGAGAACTGGCTTCCTCCACTTATTAAATTTATGACTGAGCATCCAAATGCTGCTTGTTTACAACCAAAGATTCTAGACTGGAAGAATAAAAATCTCTTTGAATATGCAGGTGCTGCAGGAGGTTTTGTGGATAGAGATCTCTTTCCTTTTTGCAGAGGTCGATTACTGAATGAAGTAGAAGAAGATAATGGTCAGTACGATAATGAGCTTGAAGTATTTTGGGCTTCCGGAGCTGCACTTTTTATCAGAAGTAAACTCTTTACAGAATCAGAAGGTTTTGATGAAGATTTCTTCGCGCACATGGAAGAAATAGACTTATGCTGGAGACTTCAGAATAAAGGCTACACAAATTACTGTGTACCACAAAGCACTGTTTATCACCTAGGTGGAGGAACACTTTCTCAACAAAATTCTAAAAAGACGTATCTCAACTTTAGAAATAACCTTTACATCATAACTAAAAACTACAGAGGCTGGTTAACCGGGAAAATCTTCTACCGTATGGCTCTAGACGGCATAGCCGCTTGGAGATTTTTATTTAGAGGTGAAACTGCTAATTTTTGGGCCGTGGCTAAAGCTCATGGAGCTTACTACTTGGCACTTCCTTCGCTATTGCAAAAGCGAAAAAAATGCAAACCCAGTGAGGAAATCAAACTAAAAGGTCTTTCTGAAAAAAGTCTTATTTACAATTTCTTCATTAAGAAAATTCATACTTACAGAGAACTGGTCAGGTAATTGGCATGCTTTTTTATGGTAGCATTGAAAAAAATAAACCATGAAATACATTTTTTTTAGCATAGCATTTTTATTCACCTATTTAACTAATACTGCTCAAATGTCCACTCCTTATATCTCAGT